>NZ_JBEYHT010000064.1:0-44182 GCF_040635425.1 Streptomyces laurentii
CGCCCGGTTACATTCCGAACCCGGAAGCTAAGCCTTTCAGCGCCGATGGTACTGCAGGGGGGACCCTGTGGGAGAGTAGGACACCGCCGAACAATTTTTAGCCTCAACCCCCGGACTTTGTCCGGGGGTTGAGGCATTTTTGCGTTCATCTCCAGGAGGGTCGCCAAGCCGGCTGCCGCCCCTGTGTGGCCGCCTGCCTCACCCCTGTGAGGATCGCCACGAAAAGGACAAAGGATCACTATTGGCTGCAAGAGTGGCCGCATCGCCCGATCCATCCTGGGAGCACGCCCGTGGCCGCCCTCGCACGATGGTGCGTCAAGCACCGCCTCGTCGTCGTTCTCCTCTGGTTGCTCGCGCTCGGCGGGACCGTGGCCGGCGCGGCCGTGGCGGGCAGCGCGTACTCCTCCGACTACGAGGCCCCCGACACCGAGTCGGGCCGCGCGCTGGCGCTGCTCGACCGGGGCTTCCCGGGCGCCGGCGGTGACAGCGGCACCATCGTCTGGCACACCGAGCACGGCAGCGTGCGGGCCCCCGGCGTCGAGCAGCGGATGACCACCATGCTCCACCAGGTGGAGTCGCTGCCCGGGATCGCCTCCGTCACCTCCCCGTACGGCTCGGTGCCCGGCCGGATCAGCGCCGACGGCCGTACCGCCTACGCCGAGGTCGCCTTCGCGGCCGAGGGCGACAGCGTTCCCACCGAACGGGCCCAGGCACTCCTCGACACGGCCCGGGCCGCCGCGGGGAACGGCGTCCAAGTGGAGCTGGGCGGCCAGGCCGTCGGCCTCACCGAAGCGCCCGGCGGACACACCGCGGAGGCCGTCGGCGTGATCGTCGCCGCCGTCGTCCTCTTCATCGCCTTCGGTTCGCTCGCCGCCTCCTTGTTGCCGATAGGGACCGCGCTCGTGTCCGTGGGCACGGCCTACTCCGGCATCACCCTGCTCGGGCACCTCATGACGGTCGCCGACTTCGCCCCCATGCTCGGCATGCTCATCGGTCTTGGTGTCGGCATCGACTACGCGCTGTTCGTCGTGACCCGGCACCGGGCCGGTCTCAAGCGCGGCCTGCCCGTCGGCGAGGCCGCCCGCATCGCGGTCGCCACCACCGGCCGGGCCGTCGTCTTCGCCGGTGCCACCGTCTGTATCGCCCTGCTCGGCATGCTGATCCTCGGCCTCGGCTTCCTCAACGGCGTCGCCGTCGCCGCCTCCCTGACCGTCGTCCTCACCGTCGCCGCGTCCGTCACCCTGCTGCCCGCGCTGCTCTCCCTCATCGGCATGCGCGTGCTCAGCCGCCGCGAGCGCCGCCGGCTCGCCGAGCACGGCCCGCAGCCGGAGCTGCCCACCGGTTTCGCCGCCCGCTGGTCCGCCTTCGTCGAACGCCGGCCGAAGCTGCTCGGTGCCCTCGCCGTCGTCGTCATGGCGGTGCTCGCGCTGCCCACCTTCTCCCTCCACCTCGGTACCTCCGACCAGGGCAACAACCCGGCCGGGACGACCACCCGCACGGCGTACGACCTGATCGCCGCAGGCTTCGGACCCGGCGTCAACGGGCCGCTCACCTTGGTCGCTGGCCTCGACGGCGCCGACGACCGGCTCGCCCTCGACGCGCTGCCGGACCGGCTCGCGCACACCCAGGGCGTCGCCTCGGTCTCCCCGATCACGTACAACGGGGCGGGTGACATCGCGGTCCTCACCGTCGTTCCCGACTCCTCGCCGCAGTCGAAGGCCACCAGCGAGCTGGTCGACCGCATCCGCGGCGAGGTCCTGCCGGCCGCCGCCCACGACAGCTCGCTCCAGGTGCACGTCGGCGGGGTCACCGCCTCGTACGACGACTTCGCCGAGGTCCTCGTCGGCAAACTGCCGCTGTTCGTGGGCGTCGTCGTCTCGCTCGGCTGCGTCCTGCTGCTGCTCGCCTTCCGCTCGATCGGCATCCCGCTGAAGGCCGCGGTGATGAACATCGCGGCCGTCGCCGGCGCGTTCGGCATCGTCGTCGCGGTCTTCCAGTGGGGCTGGGGGAGCGAGCCGCTGGGCCTCGGCAGCGCCGGGCCCATCGAACCCTTCCTGCCCGTGATCATGGTGTCGGTGCTCTTCGGACTCTCGATGGACTACCAGGTCTTCCTGGTCAGCAGGATGTACGAGGAGTGGCTGGAGACCGGCGACAACCGGCGGGCCGTCCGGGTCGGCCTCGCCGAGACCAGCCGGGTGATCAACTCGGCGGCGGTCATCATGATCTCCGTCTTCCTCGCCTTCGTCCTGTCCGGCGACCGGGTCATCGCGATGTTCGGGATCGGGCTCGCCGCCGCCGTCGCCCTCGACGCCTTCGTCCTGCGCACCCTGCTGGTGCCCGCGCTGATGCACCTGCTCGGCGGCGCCAACTGGTGGCTGCCGCGCCGGCTCGACCGGATGCTGCCCCGGATCAGCATCGAGCCGCCCGAGTGCCGGATCGCCGCCGAAGCCCGCAGAGGAGCGGCCGCCGGGCCGGTGGCCCCGGAAATCGCGGGCGGTGCCGACTCCCGCCATGCGAAGATCCCCGCGCGAGAGGTGACCCTGACACAGCCGGAGGAAAACGAGGATGTTCGCGATATCGCTGGGTGACGACGGTGCCGAGCTGACCCCGCTCGCACCCTGGCAGGCGGAGGAGTTCTTCGCCCACATCGACGCCTCGCGCGACTACATCGGCGCCCACATCGGGATGCCCGACGCCGTCTCCGACCTCGCCGCCGCCCGGGCGTTCCTGAGGTCGTACGCGCAGAAGAGCGTCGACGACGCCGGGTATCTGTACGGCATCCGCGTCGACGGCCGGCTGGTCGGCGGCCTGATGTTCCGGGTCTTCAGCACGACGAGCGGGACGGCCGAGGTCGGCTGCTGGCTGGAGCCGGCCGCCGCCGGGAAGGGCCTGGTCACCCGCGCCTGCCGGACCATCATCGACTGGGCGGTCGAGCAGCGCGGCATCCACCGCGTCGAGTGGTACGCCCCGTCCGAGAACGCCCCCAGCCTCGCCGTCGCCCGCCGCCTCGGCATGCGGCGCGAAGGGGTGCTGCGACAGCACTACCCGTACCGCGGCAAGCGCGCCGACATGGAGGTGTGGTCGGTCCTCGCCCCCGAGTGGCGGGCCGCCAAGGAGGCGGCGGCGGGCGGGACCGTCTAGGGCCTTTCTTTTGGGTCAGGCTGGGTCAGGGAGCGGGGTTCGGCACGCGAGCCCAGCAGGATCCGAAAGAAAGGCCCTGGCGTCAGCCGCTTTCAGGGCCCCGGAACGTGTCGGCGTGCCGCGCGCACCAGACCCGGAACGTCCGAGCAGGCGCTCCAGGGTGTCCGTACGGAACCCGGCGGTGTCGGCGTGCATGAGGGCGAAGCCCTCCGTGAGGGCGTCGGCGAGCGCCGGGGGCGCCCCGTGGGGGAAGCGGGACCGTACCGCCTCGGCCGGAGTGGCCGTCTCCCGGACCTCGAGGTCGCGGCCGATCGTCTCGGAGAGGATCCGGACCTGCTCGGCGACGGTGAACAGCTCGCCGCCGGTGAGGACGTACTCCCGGCCCTGGTGGCCGTCCTCGGTCAGGGCGAGGGCGGCCACCGCGGCGATGTCCGCGGGGTCGACCGGCGCGTGGCGGCCCGGGCCGACCGGGTCGAGGACGTAGCCGCCCTCGCGGATGGTGGGCAGCCAGTCGAGGGCGTTGGTCATGAAGCCGCCGGGCCGCAGGAACGTGGCGGGGACGCCGGAGCCGCGGACGATCCGCTCGCGCGCGTGGTGCCAGCGGCCCATGGCGGGGATCGGGTCGAAGGCGACGTGGGCCGAGGACGGATGCACGATGTGCCGTACCCCGGCCGGTCACCGCGGATCTCACCGCGGCCGAGCGCGAGGTCCTCCTCGGCGCCCTGGCGAAGGTCCACCGGGCGGCGACCGCGCTGCTGAGCGGGCCCGCCGGGGAGGGCGGCGCCACTCCCTAAGGACCCCCTGGGGGTGCTCTAAGGGCCCCCGTACGCCGAACATGCGGAACCCGCCCGATGTGCCCGTACCCCCTGGGCGAGCAGAGTGGAGGCATCGCAAGGAGCGAAGCCGACACCGGCGAAACCCTCAGGGAGAACCCCATGTTCGCGTACGAACTGCACCGCATGCAGCACGCCGAGCTCGTCCGCCAGGCCGACACCCACCGCCTCGCCCGGGAGGTCGCCCGCGCCGCCCGCCGTACCGGACGCCGAGAACCCGAGGGGCGGGTGAGCGCCCTCCGCGACCGCTACACGCCGGCCGCGTGATCGCATGATCACCCATACGAGCGCGGGGGCGGCCGCCTGTGCGATGCTCAGCGCCGTGGAGACCAGGTCAGTCAGCCCCGTGTTCGTCGGCCGGGCGGGCGAACTCGCCGCCCTCACCGAGGCGCTCTCCCGCGCGGCCGCGGGAGAGCCCCAGGCCCTTCTCGTCGGCGGCGAGGCGGGCGTCGGGAAGACCCGCCTCATCGAGGAGTTCACCCACCTCGCCCGGGACCGCGGCGCCGTCGTCGCCGTCGGCGGCTGTGTCGAGATCGGCGCCGACGGACTGCCGTTCGCGCCCTTTTCCGCCGCCCTCGCCGCCCTGCGCCGCGCGCTGCCCGAGGAGTTCGCCGCCGCCGCCCACGGCCAGGAGGGCGAACTCGCCCGGCTGCTGCCCGAACTCGGCGACCCGGCCGGCCACGACCACGCCGCCGAGGACGCCACCGCCCGCCTCTTCGAGCTGACCGTACGGCTCCTCGAACGCGTCGCCGAGGACCACACCGTCGTCCTCGTCCTGGAAGACCTGCACTGGGCCGACGCCTCCACCCGGCACTTGCTCGCGTACCTCTTCCGCACCCTGGCCCACGGCCGCGTCGCCGTCGTCGCCACCTACCGCGCCGACGACATCCACCGCCGCCACCCGCTGCGCCCGCTGCTCGCCGAACTCGACCGGCTGCGCTCAGTCCGCCGCGTCGAACTCGCCCGCTTCACCCGCGCCGAGGTCCACCGCCAGCTCACCGGCATCCTCGCCGCCGAACCCGACCCCACCCTCCTCGACGAGATCTTCCGCCGCTCCGACGGCAACGCCTTCTTCGTCGAGGAACTCGTCGCCTCCGAGGCCTGCGGCTGCGCCGTCGGCTCCCTCAGCGAATCGCTCCGGGATCTGCTCCTGATCCGCGTCGAGACCCTCCCCGAATCCGCCCAGCAGGTCGTCCGCACCGTCGCCGAAGGCGGCTCCACCGTGGAGTTCGGCCTGCTCGCCGTCGTCACCCGGCTCTCCGAGGACGCCCTGATCGAGGCCTTGCGCGCGGCCGTCGGCGCCAACATCCTGATTCCCGCGCCCGACAGCGACGGCTACCGCTTCCGGCACTCCCTCGTCCGCGAGGCCGTCAGCGACGACCTGCTGCCCGGCGAACGCTCCCGGCTGCACCGCCGCTACGCCGAGGCCCTGGAGGCCGACCCCGGCCTGGTCCGCGCCGGCGAACGCGCCAGCCGGCTCGCCACGCACTGGTACCACGCCCAGGACACCGCCCGTGCCCTGCCCGCCGTCCTGCGCGCCTCCGTCGAGACCCGCAAGCGCCACGCGTACGC
This sequence comes from Streptomyces laurentii, assembly GCF_040635425.1. Lineage (NCBI taxonomy): Bacteria > Bacillati > Actinomycetota > Actinomycetes > Kitasatosporales > Streptomycetaceae > Streptomyces > Streptomyces laurentii. Next base: position 5,547 of record NZ_JBEYHT010000064.1, read on the forward strand.
CGAGCAACTCACGCTCCTCGAAAGGGCGATGGAGCTGTGGGACACCGTCCCCGACGAGGTCCGCGGCGCGCTGCGCCCCATGGACTACGCCGAGTCGTACCCCGCCTGCGGCTGCGACCCGGAACACGCCCCGCTCACCCACCTCGACCTGCTCGCCGAGGCCGCCGTCGCCGCCCGGCTCTCCGGCGCCCGCGAACGCGCCCTGAAGATCGGCCGGACCGCGCTCCGGCTGCTCGGCGGTGAGGAGGAACACGACCCGCTGCGGGCCGCCTGGTTCTGGGTCGAGCGGGCCCGGCTCGAATCCCAGCTCGGCCGCGGCGACGGCTGGGCCGAGATCAGCCGCGCCCAGGAACTCGTCCGCGGCCTGCCGCCGTCGGCCGTGCACGCCATGGTCCTCGCCGACGCCGCCGGCTGGGGCATGCTCCGCGCCCCCGGCGTGGATTCCCTCGCCGCCGCCGAACGGGCCGTCGAATACGCCCGGTTGGTCAAGGCCGAGGCGACCGAGCTCAGCGCCCGGCTCACCCTCGGCACCCTCATGGTCGCCGCCGGGGACACCGAGGCCGGACTCGCCGAGCTGCACGCGGTGCGCGAACGGACCATCTCCCGAGGCCAGTTCCACGAAGCCGCGCGTGCCTATGTCAACATCTCCTCCAGCCTCGAAGGGCTCGGCCGTTCACGGGAAGCCGTGGACGCCGCCGTCGACGGGATCGCCTTCGCCCACACCCGGGGCCTGCTCGACTCCGCCGGCTGGATCAGAGCCAACCTCGCCGAGTCCCTGGTCTCGCTCGGCGCGTGGGACCGCGCCCAGGAGGAGGCCGAACTGCTGCTGCGCACCGGTGCCGCCTCCTCCAAGCCGGGCGGCACCGCCCTGCTCCAGCTGGCCCGGCTCGCCCTCCTGCGCGGCGAGACGGCCACGGCCGCCGCGCGCGTGGCCGAGGCCCGTACCCGCTACGGCGCCACCCACGACCCCATCCCGCAGTACACCCTGCCCACGGCACGGACCGCCGTCGCCGTCGCCGCCGCCGAAGGGCGGATCGAGGAGGTACGGAGCGGGCTCGCCGCGGCCGTCGACGCCGGCTTCCCGCCCGGCACCCATCGCTACGGCTGGCCGCTGCTGCTCGCCGCCGTCGTCGCCGAGGCCGACCACCGGGGGCTGCCGGCCGCCGACGCGGGCCGGGACGAGGCGCTGGAACGGATCCGTGGCTGCCTGCTGAGGCTCGCCGCCCCGTGCGGCGTCTGGCAGGCGTACTCCCTGTACGTCTCCGCCGAACTGGCCCGCGCCGAGGGCCGCGACACCGCCGGCCGCTGGGCCGAGGTCACCACCGCCTTCGCGGCGCTGGACCGCCCCTACGAACTGGCCCGTGCCCGCTACCGGCTCGCCGACGCCCTGCTCGCCGAAGGCGGCCGGCGCGACGAGGCCGCCGCCCTGCTCCACGACGCCCACACCACCGCCGACCGCCTCGGGGCGCGGCCGCTGCGCGAGGACGCCGAACTCCTCGCCGCCCGGGCCCGGCTGGCGCCGCCCACAGGCGAGGCGACGGCCCCCGCCGCGCCCGCACCGGAGCAGGACGACGCCTTCGGACTGACCCCGCGCGAACAGGACGTGCTGCGGCTGGTCACCGAGGGCCGCACCAACCGGCAGATCGCCGAGACGCTCTTCATCTCGCCGAAGACGGCCAGCGTCCACGTCTCGAACATCCTCGCCAAGCTGGGTGTCTCCGGCCGTGGCGAGGCCGCCGCCCTGGCGCACCGGCTGCGCCTGCTGGAGACCCCCGTCTGATCAGGTCCGTCCTGGATCCGGCTCCGGCTCCGGCCCCATCCCCGGCTGCCGCCCGCTCAGGCGGGGTCGGCCGGCGCCGGGATCCGTATCGTCACCTTGCCCGAGGCGAGATCTATCGGGCCGTGGTGCGGATTGGCGTCGCCCAGGTCCTCCCGGGTCAGGGCGAGCCGCTGCCGCTCGTCGTCGGTGTGCTTGCGCCCGGGTGCGAAGAACTCCTCCGCGATGTTGAACATGCGTCCTCCCTCGGCACCGGTACTCGGTCGGTCGGTCCGGACGGCGGCCGAGACGGCGGGGACAGCCGGGTCGGGCGAGGCGGCTACGGCGTGAACTCCAGACGCAGGATCCGGTCGTCCCCCGGACGGGGCGTGCCCCGGGTGTCGGTGTTGCTGGTGGTCAGCCACAGGCCGCGGCCCCCCGCGGTCGCCAGGACCGTGCGCAGCCGTCCGTACTCACGGGTGAAGAACGCCCGGGGCCGCCCGGAAAGTTCCGTTCCCGCGAGCGGGACGCGCCAGAGCCGCTGCCCGCGCAGCGCGGCCATCCAGATCGCGCCCCGGGCGTACGCGATGCCGCTCGGCGACGCCTCCGACGGGTGCCACCGCGCCACCGGGTCCGTGAGCCCGGGCCGCCCGGCCCGGCCCTCGGCGAGCGGCCAGCCGTAGTTCCGGCCGGGCCGGACGAGGTTCAGCTCGTCCCAGGTGTCCTGCCCGAACTCCGACGCCCAGAGGTGCCCCGCCGCGTCCCAGGCCAGGCCCTCCACATTGCGGTGGCCGTACGAGTAGACGACCGAGCCGGGGAAGGGGTTGCCGGGCGCCGGGCGGCCGTCCGGGGTCATCCGCAGGATCTTCCCGCCGAGCGAGCCCTTGTCCTGGGCGAGCCCGCGCTGCCCGGTCTCGCCCGTCCCGGCGTACAGCATGCCGTCCGGTCCGAACGCGATCCGCCCGCCGTTGTGGATGAATCCCTTCGGGATTCCGGTGAGCACCGGCTCCGGCGCCCCGAGCCGGTCGCCCGCCGCGCCGCCGTACCGCATGCGGACGATCCGGTTGTCGGTGGCCGAGGTCAGATACGCGTACAGGGTCCCGTCCCGGTACGCGAGGCCCAGCAGCCCGCCCTCGCCGGCCGGCGTCACCCCGGGAACCACACCGAGCGAAGTGTGGTGTCCGTCGCGTACGGCGATCCGGGTGACGGTACGGGCGTCGCGCGAGGAGACGAGCAGATCGCCGTCCGGCAGCTCGGCCAGGCCCCACGGGGACTTCAGGTCCTCGGTGAGGGTGCCGGCCACCCGGACGGCGGGCGGTGGCGCGGCCGTGGCAGTGGCGGTGGTCGCGGGAGACGCCGAGGCCGCCGTGGTCGCCGTGGTCGCGGGGGACGTCGCGGGTGCCGAGCATCCCACCACCAGGAGAAGGGGTGACACGGTGGCGGCGAGCAGCAGGGCGAGGCCTCGGTCGCGGCGCATGGTCCGGTTCCTTTCCGGCGGCGTTCCCTTCTTGATACACCGCCCGCGAACACCGCGCCCGGCCTCGCCGGACCACCCCGGGACCATCGCCGGGGCCGCCCGGCCCGTCAGTCCCAGGATCCCCGGGGCGCGGGCAGCGCCGCGATCTCCGCGAGATCCGCCGCGTCCAGGAACAGCTCCGCCGCCCGCGCGTTCTCCACCGCCCACGACTCCCGCTTGGCGCCCGGGATCGGGATCACGTGCGGCCCCTGGGCCAGCACCCACGCCAGCGCCACCTGCGCCGGGGTCACCTCCGCGCCGTGCCGGGCCGCGACCCGGCGCAGCCCCGCCACCAGCGACTGGTTGGCGGCCATCATCTCGGCCGTGAAGCGCGGGTGCCGGGCCCGCGGGTCGTCCTCCTCGAAGCCGCCGCCCGGCGTCAGCGTGCCGGTCAGGAACCCGCTGCCCAGCGGCATCGCGGCGAGGAAGCCCACTCCGCGCGCCGCGCACCAGGGCAGCAGCCGCTCCAGGGCCTCCGGCGACCACACCGACAGCTCGGCCTCGACCGCGCTGACCGGGAAGACCTGCTGGACCCGTTCCAACTGCCGGATCGTTCCGTCGTAGCCGCCGCCCGGCCTGCGCCGGCGGGTGGTCCGCGCCCCGACGGCGCACAGACCGAGCGCGCGGACCTTGCCCTGCCGGACCAGGTCCGCCATGGCGCCCCAGGTCTCCTCGACCGGCACCTCCGGATCGGCCCGGTGCAGCTGATAGAGGTCGATCACGTCCGTCTGGAGCCGCCGCAGCGAGGCGTCGCAGGCCCGGCGGACATAACCGGGCCGGCCGTTGGCCACCACGTGCTGATCGCCCACGAGCAGACCGCACTTCGTCGACACGAAGGCGTCCGCCCGGCGCTCCTTCAGGACCCGGCCCAGCAGCAGTTCGTTGGTGAAGGGGCCGTACATGTCGGCGGTGTCGAGCAGGTTCACCCCGGCGTCCAGCGCCGCGTGCACCGTCCGCAGCGAGCGGTCGCCATCGCGCTGCGAGCGGCTGTAGCCCCAGCTCATCGGCATGCATCCGAGGCCCACCGCACCCACACCGAGCGCCGCCGCCCCGATCGTCCTGCGCTCCACGTGCCGGTACCCCTCCCTGTGCCGTCCCTCAAGGTAACCAATGGGCTGCGGGATTCTTCGCATAGCCTCCCGGTCATGACTGTGCACAAGACCCCGACGGACGTGTGGCTTCCGATTCCCGCCGACGAGATCGACGGACTTCCCGAGCCGGGCGCGTCGGGCCTGAACTATCTCTTCTGGGACGGCGGACCGGACTTCCCCGGCGATCCCGCCTCCTGCGTCTTCTACGTCGTCCCGTACATGAAGGGCGAGCAGATCGCCGTCCGCCCGCTGTCCGGGATGAGCCGGGTCCGCGTCGTGCAGACGCTGTCGGCCGGCATCGACCATGTCACGCCCGGCATCGGCGCGCTGCCGCCCGGCGTACGGCTGTGCAACGCGAAGGGCGTGCACGAGGCCAGCACGGCGGAACTGACGCTCACCCTCATACTCGCCTCGCTGCGCGGCATCCCCGGCTTCGTCCGAGGTCAGGACGCGGAGGAGTGGCGGTCCGGCTTCTATCCCGCCCTCGCCGACAAAACAGTTCTGATCGTTGGATACGGCTCGATCGGGGCCGCGATCGAGGACCGTCTCACGCCCTTCGAGTGTGCGCGGGTGGTACGCGTCGCACGCTCCGCGCGCACGGGGGAGCACGGACCGGTGCACGCGATGGCGGACCTGCCGGAACTGCTGCCGGAGGCCGATGTCGTCGTGCTGTCCACGCCGCTCACCCCCGAGACCCGGCACCTCGCCGACGGGGACTTCCTCGGCCGGATGAAGGACGGGGCGCTGCTGGTCAATGTGGCGCGTGGGCCGGTGGTGGAGACCGCCGCGCTCCTGAAGGAGACCGAGACGGGCCGGATCCGGGCCGCGCTCGACGTCACCGACCCGGAGCCGCTGCCCGCCGGTCACCCGCTGTGGCACGCGCCGGGCGTCCTGGTGACCCCGCATGTCGGCGGCTCCACCTCCGCGTTCATGCCGCGCGCCAAGCGCCTGCTGGCCGCACAACTCACCCGGTTCGCAGCGGGGGAGGACCCGAGCAACATCGTCCTGACCACCTGACCACCTGACCACCCCTGGGGGTGTCTTGGCGACCGTGCGAGCTGGGCATGATCGGCAGGGCGTCCCCCGCAGGGCGCTGCGACGGCGTGCGCCCCCGCGTGCGCTCCGCGCCACCCCCAGGCCGTCACGGAGAGTACTGCGACCCTGTCCCTGAGTGACGAACCTGGTGTATGGTCCCGGAGCGGGGGACTGCGTCGAGTACGAGCGGACGCTGGGGAGTGACGTGACGGGACATCAGATTCCGAGGGGGGCGACGGATGGCGTACGAACGGACGACCGCCGGTCCGGTGCGGCGATGCCGCCGTCGGCCCCCCTCCCATACCGCATCGCCCTCCCGGCCCCCCGCGCGGCCGAGGGGGCAGGGTTCTGCGTGTGCTCCACCCGCTCCACGGCGGGTGGAGCGGCGCCGCCCGGGTCCGCCGGCGGCGCCGGTGCCGGTGACACCGCGCGCCCGGAGCGCGGCTGCGGCTGCGGGTGCGGCTGCGCCGGTACGGGCCGTGCCGGCGGGGCCTGGGCCGACGGCGAGGTGTGCCGCTCCGGCCTCGGCCGCGGCGTGCCCGCCCCGCGCGGCGGCGCCCGGCCATCCGGCGTGCCGCCCGAGCCGGCCGGCGGCTGCGGCGGGCACGCCGTCGCCGGGCCGGACGAGGGCGGCGAGGGACCCGGGATGCGGCAGCATCCCGGTGAGGCGCGGGAGCGGACGGTGAGCGCCGGGGCACTCGTCGACGACGCGGCCGGCCGCGCCGACTGGGCCGACCCCGTCGACTTCGCCGCCTACCTCGACCACACCGGCCACATCGGCTGCCTCGGCCACGCCGACCTCGACGACCCCGCGGACCCCACCGACCACGCGGACCACGCCGACCGGTCCGACGCGGACGGGCGGTCCGGGCCCGGGCCCGGCGCCGTACTGGCCCAGATCGGCCTCGGGCTCATCTGCGGCGGGTACGCGACCGGCGCGGCCCTCGGCTGGGGCTCCGCGGAACTCGCGCTCGTCATGGGCGACTTCGGCCTGAGCGCCGCCGCGCTCGCCGCCACCGTCTCCTGCCTGCTCTATGCCCGGATCCCGCACCGTCAGCGCGGCATCCGCCCGGCCTGGCTGCTGTTCGCCATCTCCTCGTTCATGGCCGCCGTCGGCAACGGCGTCTGGGGCTGGTACGAGGTCGTGCTGGACCGCCCGGTGCCCAGCCCGTCCCTCGCCGACCTGTGCTTCTTACTCTTCGCACCGCCCGCCATCGTCGGCCTGCTCGTCCTCGCCCAACGCCCCGTCACCCGGGCCGGCTGGGTGTGCCTGGGGCTCGACTCCTGGCTGATCGGCGGCTCCCTGCTCACCCTGTCGTGGAGCCTCGCGCTCGCGCACACCGCCTACCTGCCGGGCGAGAGCGTCGCCCGGGCCGCGCTCTCCCTCGCGTACCCCCTGCTGGACATCGTCCTCGTCAGCATGGTGCTCGCCCTGCACTTCCGCCGGTCGCACCTCAACCGCTCGGCGGTCAACACCGCCATCGCCGCGCTCGCGCTCACCGTGCTGTGCGACGCCCTGTTCACCTCGCCGCTGCTGCGCGAGCACTACAGCTCCGGCCAGCTCCTGGACGCCGGCTGGTTCGCCGGCTCCCTGCTGCTCGCCTACGCGCCCTGGGGCGCCCGGCGGGCCGCCGACGCGCAGCCCGCGCCCCTGCCGGTGCCCGCCCCGCGCACCCGGAACCCGCGCCGCCGCCCGTTCGCCGCGCTCACCCCGTACCTCGCCGCCGCGGTGTGCACCCTGAGCATCCTGTACAACGTGGTCGAGGGCCGCCGGGTGGACCGCGTCGTGGTCCTGACCGGCTGCGCGGTCGTGCTCGCGCTCGTCGTCCGGCAGGCCATCATGCTGGTCGACAACATCGCCCTCACCCACGAACTGGCCCAGAAGGAGAACCACTTCCGGTCCCTTGTCCAGGGCTCCAGCGACGTCATCATGATCGCCGCGCCCAGCGGGGTGCTGCGCTATGTCAGCCCCGCCGCCGGCGGCGTCTACGGACGCGAGGCCGAGGAGCTGGTCGGCTCGGCGCTGGCCTCGCTCATCCATCCCGAGGACCTCGGCGCCGTCGTCCACGAGGTGCGCCGCTTCCTCGCCGCCGTGCCCGCCGAGGAGCCCACCACCCGCATCGAGTGCCGCTTCCGCTCCGGCCGCGGCAGCTGGCTCAACGTCGAGTCCACCGTCAACCGCCACCAGGGCGGCCTGCTCTTCAACAGCCGCGACGTCACCGAACGCGTCCGTCTGCAGGCCCAGCTGCGGCACAACGCCGAGCACGACCCGCTCACCGACCTGCCCAACCGGGCACTGTTCACCGAGCGGGTCCGCGGCGCCCTGAGCGGCCGCCGGGCCTCCGACCCCGGCACCGCCGTGCTCTTCATCGACCTCGACGGCTTCAAGGCCGTCAACGACCGCCTCGGCCACCAGGCCGGCGACGACCTGCTCGTGCAGGCCGCCCGCCGGCTCCAGGACTCCGTACGGGCCGGGGACACCGCCGCCCGGCTCGGCGGCGACGAGTTCGCCGCGCTCATCCTCGGCGACGGCACCCACGACCGGGCCGCGCGCGAGCAGCGGGTGTACGAGATCGCCGACCGGCTGCGCGGCACGCTGTCCCAGCCGTACCGTGTCGAGGGCGGCGCCGAGGTGCGCGTCGCCGCCTCCATCGGCGTCGCCTTCGCCGACCCGGGCGTCGGCGCCGGGGACCTGCTGCGCAACGCCGACCTCGCCATGTACCGGGCCAAGGCCGCCGGCAAGAACCGGGTCGAGCTGTACGCGCCGCAGATGCAGGCCGAGGTGGAACGCCGTACCGAACTGGCCACCCGGCTGCGCACCGCCCTGCACGACGGCGAGTTCGCCCTGTTGCACCAGCCCGTGGTCGACCTCGCCACCGGCCGGATCGCCGCCGTCGCCGCCCAGGCCCGCTGGCGCTCCGCCCAGGGCATCCTGTTCACCCCCGCCGAGTTCCTGCGCGCCGCCGACGACGGCGAACGCACCGCCGAACTAGGTCACTGGCTCCTCCAGGAGGCCGTCGAACAAGCCGCCGACCGGGTCGGCAGCGGGCACCGTGCCCCCGTCACCGTCCGCCTCTCCGCTCGCAGACTGCTCGACCGTTCCATGCCGCTCGGCACCGTCGAGGGGCTGCTCACCCGGCACGGCCTGCCCTCCGGCTCGCTGATCGTCGAGCTCGCCGACAGCGACCCCCGCGACCCCAGGATCACCTTCGCCGAGCTGGAACAGCGTCTGGCCGCCCTGCGCCGCCTCGGCGTCCGGATCGCCCTGGACGGATTCGGCAGCGGCCACGCCGCCATCGACGCCCTGCGCCGCCTCCCCGTCGACATGCTCAAGCTCGACCACGGCCTCGTCGAGGGCATCGTGGAATCGGCCAGATTGCGCAAGATCACCAGCGGTCTGCTGCGCATCGCCGGAGACCTCGGGATGCAGTCCGTCGCCGAGGGCGTGGACCACCCCGAGCAGGTGCAGGCCCTGCGCTCCATGGGCTGCACCCACGCCCAGGGGGCGGCCTTCGCCGGCCCGCTCGACGAGTACCGGCTGCGCCGTGCCCTGGTCAGAGGCACCTATCCGATGCCGGGAGCAGCCGGCGCCGGGGTCCCCGTGACCGCCGGAAACGGACCCTCGCTCCGCTCACATGGTGAGACGCCCATCCCACCCCCTTGACAGTATGTGTGCGCCGGGGGGAGGGTCAGTGACATGCGCACCCGAATTCTCGTACTTGGACAGCGCGTCGGCTGAGGCAGGCCTGCGAAAGGCCGCCTGACACACACCGACGCGCTCCCCTCGCTTGCCTCACGGCACGAGGGGTTTTTTGTTGCACTGGATCACCCCGAAGTCGTCCCAAACCCTCGCAAAACCCCTCGCACAAACCCTCTGCCTCGAGAAGAGATTGCTGATGACCGAGCAGGCCACCGGGCACCATCCGCAGCCGCGGACCCGTCACGGCGCACCGACCGCCACGACCGTCGAGCACGTCACGGGTGCGCAGTCCCTCATTCGTTCTCTCGAGGAAGTAGGCGCCGACACCGTCTTCGGCATCCCGGGCGGGGCGATCCTCCCGGCGTACGACCCGATGATGGACTCGCGGCGAGTGCGCCACATCCTGGTCCGGCACGAGCAGGGCGCGGGCCACGCGGCCACCGGTTACGCCCAGGCCACCGGCAAGGTCGGGGTCTGCATGGCGACGTCCGGTCCCGGCGCCACGAACCTGGTCACCCCGATCGCCGACGCGCACATGGACTCCGTTCCGCTGGTCGCGATCACGGGGCAGGTCGCCTCGCACGCGATCGGTACGGACGCCTTCCAGGAGGCGGACATCTGCGGCATCACGATGCCGATCACCAAGCACAACTTCCTGGTGACGAAGGCGGAGGACATTCCGAGGACGATCGCGGAGGCGTTCCACATCGCCTCGACGGGCCGTCCGGGTCCGGTGCTGGTCGACATCGCGAAGGACGCGCTGCAGGCGAAGACGACGTTCTCGTGGCCGCCGCAGATGGACCTGCCGGGCTACCGGCCGGTGACCAAGCCGCACGCCAAGCAGATCCGTGAGGCGGCCAAGCTGATCTCGGCGGCGAAGCGGCCGGTGCTGTACGTCGGCGGCGGTGTCATCAAGGCCGGCGCGACGGCCGAGCTGAAGGTCCTGGCGGAGCTGACGGGCGCGCCGGTGACCACCACGCTGATGGCGCTGGGCGCGTTCCCGGACAGTCACCCCCAGCACGTGGGCATGCCGGGCATGCACGGTTCGGTCACCGCGGTGACCGCGCTGCAGAAGGCCGACCTGATCGTCGCGCTGGGCGCCCGGTTCGACGACCGGGTGACGGGCAAGCTGGACGGCTTCGCCCCGTACGCCAAGATCGTCCACGCGGACATCGACCCGGCCGAGATCGGCAAGAACCGCACCGCGGACGTGCCGATCGTGGGCGACGCGCGCGAGGTCATCGCCGATCTGGTCCAGGCCGTCCAGGCCGAGCACGCCGAGGGCGACAAGGGCGACTGCACCGCCTGGTGGTCGGATCTGAACCGGTGGCGCGAGACCTACCCGCTGGGCTACGACCTGCCCAAGGACGGCAGCCTCTCGCCGCAGCAGGTCATCCAGCGCATCGGCAAGCTCGCGCCGGAGGGCACGATCTTCGCCGCCGGCGTCGGCCAGCACCAGATGTGGGCCGCGCACTTCATCGACTACGAGCAGCCCGCGACCTGGCTGAACTCCGGTGGCGCGGGGACGATGGGCTACGCGGTCCCGGCGGCGATGGGCGCGAAGGCCGGCATGCCCGACCGCACGGTCTGGGCGGTCGACGGCGACGGCTGCTTCCAGATGACCAATCAGGAACTGACCACCTGCGCGCTGAACAACATCCCGATCAAGGTCGCCGTCATCAACAACGGCGCGCTGGGGATGGTCCGCCAGTGGCAGACGCTGTTCTACAACCAGCGCTACTCCAACACCGTGCTGCACTCGGGTCCGGGCGACGCCGAGCCGACGGCCAAGGGCACCCGGGTCCCGGACTTCGTGAAGCTGTCCGAGGCCATGGGCTGTGTGGCGCTGCGCTGTGAGGACCCGGCCGACCTGGACAGGGTCATCGCCGAGGCCAACGCGATCAACGACCGTCCGGTCGTCGTGGACTTCATCGTCCACCAGGACGCCCAGGTCTGGCCGATGGTCGCCGCCGGCACGTCCAACGACGAGGTCATGGCCGCCCGCGGAGTCCGTCCCGACTTCGGCGACGGCGCGGACGACTGAGGCGAAGAGCGAAGAGAAGCAGAGAACAGGCAGAGACAGGAAGAGACCCCACCATGTCCACCAAGCACACGCTCTCCGTCCTGGTCGAGAACACGCCCGGCATCCTCGCCCGGATCGCCGCCCTGTTCTCCCGCCGCGGCTTCAACATCGACTCGCTCGCGGTCGGTGTCACCGAACACCCCGACATCAGCCGCATCACCATCGTGGTCAGTGTCGAGGACCTGCCCCTGGAGCAGGTGACGAAGCAGCTCAACAAGCTGGTCAACGTCCTGAAGATCGTCGAACTCGAGCCCGGCGCGGCGATCCAGCGCGAGCTCGTCCTGGTGAAGGTCCGCGCCGACAACGAGACCCGCTCCCAGATCGTCGAGATCGTCCAGCTCTTCCGCGCGAAGACCGTGGACGTCTCGCCCGAGGCGGTCACCATCGAGGCCACCGGTTCGAGTGACAAGCTCGAGGCGATGCTGAAGATGCTGGACCAGTTCGGCATCAAGGAACTCGTCCAGTCCGGGACCATCGCCATAGGGCGGGGCGCCCGGTCCATCACCGACCGGTCCCTGCGGGCCCTCGACCGCAGCGCCTGACCCCGCACCGCCCGACCTCGCGGCGCCCGACCCCGTGCCGCCGCACCCGTTTTTCCCGTGTCACGCCGTCAAGAGGCGTCGGCCGCCGGTCCATCCGGCGGTCCGCCTGGCGAGATGCGGCACCCTACTTCCGCGCTCCGCCGTACGGTGGGACGCATCACCAGCACCTCAAGGAGAACCCCCGTGGCCGAGCTGTTCTACGACGACAACGCCGACCTGTCCATCATCCAGGGCCGCAAGGTCGCGGTGATCGGTTACGGCAGCCAGGGCCACGCCCACGCGCTGTCGCTGCGTGACTCGGGCGTCGACGTCCGCGTCGGTCTGCACGAGGGCTCGAAGTCCAAGGCCAGGGCCGAGGAGCAGGGTCTGCGCGTCGTCACCCCGGCCGAGGCCGCCGCCGAGGCCGACCTGATCATGATCCTGATCCCGGACCCGATCCAGGCACAGGTCTACGAGGAGTCCATCGCCCCGAACCTGAAGGACGGCGACGCGCTCTTCTTCGCGCACGGCTTCAACATCCGCTTCGGCCTGATCAAGCCCCCGGCCGGCGTGGACGTCGCGCTGGTCGCCCCGAAGGGCCCGGGTCACCTGGTCCGCCGTCAGTACGAGGAGGGCCGCGGCGTCCCCGCGATCGCCGCGGTCGAGCAGGACGCCACGGGCAACGCCTTCGCGCTGGCCCTGTCGTACGCCAAGGCCATCGGCGGTACCCGCGCCGGTGTCATCAAGACCACCTTCACCGAGGAGACCGAGACCGACCTGTTCGGTGAGCAGGCGGTGCTGTGCGGCGGCGCCAGCGCCCTGGTCAAGGCGGGCTTCGAGACCCTGGTCGAGGCCGGCTACCAGCCGGAGATCGCCTACTTCGAGTGCCTGCACGAGCTGAAGCTGATCGTCGACCTCATGTACGAGGGCGGCCTGGAGAAGATGCGCTGGTCGGTCTCGGAGACCGCCGAGTGGGGCGACTACGTCACCGGCCCGCGGATCATCAACGACGCCACCAAGGCCGAGATGAAGAAGGTCCTCGCCGAGATCCAGGACGGCACCTTCGCCAAGAACTGGATGGACGAGTACCACGGCGGTCTGAAGAAGTACAACGAGTACAAGACCCAGGACGAGCAGCACCTCCTGGAGACCACCGGCAAGGAGCTGCGCAAGCTCATGAGCTGGGTGAACGACGAGGAGGCGTAAGTCTCCGGGCGCGGGCCGGACCCCTCGTCCGGCTCGCGCCGCCCCGCGCACCACCGCCGTAACGGGCCGGCGTCACTCCCTCCGTACGGCCCGGCCGGCACCCCCGTACGGCGCTTGGACACCCCGTCCAACCACGGACGGGTGATCCTTCCAACGCGGCGTACGTGGCCGCTCGGCCCACCACCTACACTGCACAAACAACATCGCGTCCAGCCCACAGCGTCGTGCGCTTCCACGCGGCAAGCCCCCTCCACCGCTTCGGCCGTCGGGACGGCCGTCCGCACTGCCCTTGTGAGGACTCACGTGAGCTCGAAACCCGTCGTACTCATCGCTGAAGAGCTGTCGCCCGCCACCGTCGACGCACTGGGCCCGGACTTCGAGATCCGGCACTGCAACGGCGCCGACCGCGCCGAACTGCTCCCCGCGATCGCCGATGTCGACGCCATCCTCATCCGCTCCGCCACCAAGGTCGACGCGGAGGCCATCGCCGCCGCGAAGAAGCTGCGGGTCGTCGCCCGCGCCGGAGTCGGCCTGGACAACGTGGACGTCTCCGCCGCCACCAAGGCCGGCGTGATGGTCGTCAACGCCCCGACCTCCAACATCGTCACCGCCGCCGAGCTGGCCTGCGGTCTGCTCCTCGCCACCGCCCGCAACATCCCGCAGGCGAACACCGCGCTGAAGAACAGCGAGTGGAAGCGCTCGAAGTACACGGGCGTCGAGCTGAGCGAGAAGACCCTCGGCGTCGTCGGCCTCGGCCGCATCGGCGTGCTGGTCGCCCAGCGCATGTCGGCCTTCGGGATGAAGATCGTCGCGTACGACCCCTACGTGCAGCCGGCCCGCGCCGCCCAGATGGGCGTGAAGCTGCTCTCCCTGGACGAGCTCCTCGAGGTCGCCGACTTCGTCACCGTCCACCTGCCGAAGACCCCGGAGACCCTCGGTCTCATCGGTGACGAGGCGCTGCACAAGGTCAAGCCGTCGGTCCGGATCGTCAACGCCGCGCGCGGCGGGATCGTCGACGAGGCGGCGCTGTACGCGGCGCTCAAGGAGGGCCGGGTCGCCGGCGCCGGCCTCGACGTGTACGCCAAGGAGCCCTGCACGGACTCCCCGCTCTTCGAGCTCGACCAGGTCGTGTGCACCCCGCACCTGGGCGCCTCCACCGACGAGGCCCAGGAGAAGGCCGGCATCGCCGTCGCCAAGTCGGTGCGCCTCGCGCTGGCCGGCGAGCTGGTCCCGGACGCGGTCAACGTCCAGGGCGGCGTCATCGCCGAGGACGTGAAGCCGGGTCTGCCGCTGGCCGAGAAGCTCGGCCGGATCTTCACCGCGCTGGCCGGCGAGGTCGCCGTCCGGCTCGATGTCGAGGTGTACGGCGAGATCACCCAGCACGACGTCAAGGTGCTCGAACTCTCCGCGCTCAAGGGCGTGTTCGAGGACGTGGTCGACGAGACCGTGTCGTACGTCAACGCCCCGCTGTTCGCGCAGGAGCGCGGTGTCGAGGTGCGCCTGACCACCAGCTCCGAGTCGCCCGACCACCGCAACATGGTCACGGTCCGCGGCACCCTCGCGGACGGCCAGGAGGTCGCGGTCTCCGGCACCCTCGCCGGCCCCAAGCACCTCCAGAAGATCGTCGCCGTCGGCGACTACGACGTGGACCTGGCGCTCGCCGACCACATGGTCGTGCTGCGCTACGACGACCGCCCGGGCGTCGTCGGCACCGTCGGCCGGATCCTCGGCGAGGCCGGTCTGAACATCGCGGGCATGCAGGTCTCCCGGACCGAGGAGGGCGGCGAGGCGCTGGTCGTGCTCTCCGTCGATGACGACGTTCCGGCGGGTGTGCTCGCCGAGATCGCGGAGGCGATCGGCGCGGCCTCGGCCCGCTCCGTCAACCTGGTCTGACGCTCTCTCGTACGGACGACCGTGCCCGGCCCCCGGTCCTGGGGAGCCGGGTGCGGTCGCACCGTCAGAGCCGGGCCACTTTCAGTGCCATATGCAGCAGCAGCCGGTCCTCGCCCCGGTCGAGGTCGAGCCCGGTGAGCTGTTCGACCCGGGAGAGCCGGTAGTAGAGGGTCTGGCGGTGGATCCCGAGCGCCGTCGCCGTCCGCCCCGCCTGCCCCGCGTGGTCGAGGAACGCCTCGGCCGTCCGCGCCAGTTCGGCGTGGGACGGGGCGAGCAGGGCGCGGACCACCGGATCGGGTTCGGCCGGCGGGAGCGCGGTGAGCATCCGGTACGGGCCGATGGCCGACCACTCGGCGAGCGGGCCCAAGTGCGGCTGCGCGGTCGCCGCGCGGGCGGCCGAGGAGGCTTCCCGCCAGGCGATGTCCAGGTCCGCGAGCCCGCGCCGGGGCGCGGCGATCCCGGCCACGCCGGACGGATTGCCGCTGCCGGTGGACCGCAGCCGGCCGGCCGCGGTGGCGGCGGGGGAGAGATTGTCGGCCGCCCGGAGCCGGACGAGGACGGCGAGCGCGCGCCCCGCGGCGTGACCGCCGGCGGGTCCGCCCGGCCGGGACCACGGCACCGTGCACAGCGCCGCCGCTCCCGGAACCGCGCGCGGCGACGGGGAGTCCTCCTCGGGCCAGGGCGCGAGGCAGACCAGCGCGTGCAGCCCGTCGGCGTCCGGGCCCAGCGCCGTCCGCAGCGCGGCCACCGCCATGTCGTGCTGCCAGCCGCGCTCCACCGTGAGCGTGGTGCGCAGCTCCCGGGAGACGTCGGCCCCGGCCCGTTCCTCGTCGGCCAGCAGGTCGCCGATCCGGGCCGCGACCTCCATCGCGGCGCTCAGCCGTTCGTGTGAGGGGCCCGGCTCGGCGTCGAGCAGCCACACGTAACCGAGGGCCACGCCCCGGTGGCGTACCGGCAGGCAGATCCGGTCGCGGTAGACGCCCGCGTCCGGGGCGGCGGGGATCCGCACCGGGCCGGTCGCCCGGGTGATCCCGAAGCCCTCGAACCAGGCGCGGACCGCGGGCGTCGACTTCCTCGTGAGGATCGACCGGGTCCGGACCGGGTCCATGGCGCTGTCGTCGTCGCTGTCGTGCGCGCCGAAGGCGATCAGCCCGAAATCCCGGTTCTCCAGGATCGCGGGGGTGCCGAGCAGCGCCGAGATCTCGTCCACCAACTCCTGGTAATCGCCCTTCACGGCGCCATTCTCCCACCGCCACCGCCGATCTTCAGACAGATGTCTGAGCGGGTGACCACGGATGCGTGACAGCTGTAGATGGCGGACGATACGAGCGGTCCATAGGTTTCACGGTGGTTCTTCGTGCTGTTCCCGGCGATTCGAAAAGATCGGGTACGGCACCCTTCGTCACCCTGCCCCTTTGGAGGTGCCTCGTGCTGGCTCCCGTGATCCTCGCCGCGTCGCGCAGCGACAAAATGCGCCGTTTCGTTTCGGCCGCCCCCGGGACCAAGCAGGTCGTGGCACGCTTCATCGCCGGTGAGTCGGTGAACGACGTCGTCCCGATCGTGCAGGACCTGGCCGCCCGCGGCCTGGAGGTCACCCTCGACGTGGTCGGTGAGGACATCACCACCGTCGAGCAGTCCTACGCCGCCCGCGACGCCTACCTCGAGCTGATCGGCCGCCTCAAGGACCTCGGCCTCGGCGCCCGCGCCGAGATGTCGGTCAAGCTGTCGATGTTCGGCCAGTCCCTGGAGAACGGCCACGAGCTGGCCCTCGCGAACGTCCGCCCGGTCGTCGCGGCCGCCGCCGAGATCGGCACCACGGTCACCCTCGACGCCGAGGACCACACCACCCTCGACTCGATGTTCGCCATCCACGAGGAGCTGCGGAAGGACTTCCCGCAGACCGGCTGCGTCATCCAGGCCTACCTCTTCCGCACCGAGGACGACGCCCGCCGCCTGGCCGCCGCCGGCTCGCGCGTGCGCATCGTGAAGGGCGCCTACAAGGAGCCCGCCTCCGTCGCCATCCAGGACAAGCCCGAGATCGACAAGGCGTACGTCCGGATCACGAAGATCCTCATGGACGGCGAGGGCTACCCGATGATCGGGTCCCACGACCCGCGCCTCATCTCCATCGCCCAGGAGCTCGCGCGGCGCGCCGGGCGCAAGCTGGACGAGTACGAGTTCCAGATGCTGTACGGCATCCGGAGCGAGGAGCAGAACCGGCTGGCGGCCGAGGGCCACCGCATGCGTGTCTACACCGCGTACGGCACCGACTGGTACGGCTACTTCATGCGCCGCCTGGCGGAGAAGCCCGCCAACCTGCTCTTCTTCGTCCGTTCCATCCTGACCAAGGGCTGAGCCCACTACCTCTCTGAAGGAGTCCCGAGAGACATGGACGCTGTCACCCAGGTCCCCACGCCCGTCAACGAGCCGGTGCACAGCTACGCCCCGGGTTCGCCCGAGCGCGCCCGCCTCGAGGTCAAGCTCAAGGAGCTGGCCGAGAACCCGCGCGAGCTGCCGATGACCATCGGTGGCGTCAAGCGCATGGGCGGCGGCGACGAGTTCAAGGTCGTCCAGCCGCACAACCACAAGGCCGTCATCGGCACCTTCCGCGGCGCCACCCGGCAGGACGCCCAGGACGCCATCGACGCGGCCCTGGCCGCCGCCCCGGCGTGGCGCGCGATGTCCTTCGACGACCGTGCGGCGATCATCCTGCGCGCCGCCGAGCTGCTGGCCGGCCCGTGGCGCGAGACCCTGGCCGCCTCCACCATGCTCGGCCAGTCGAAGACCGCCCAGCAGGCCGAGATCGACACCCCGTGCGAGCTCGTCGACTTCTGGCGCTTCAACGTGTCCTACGCTCGCCAGATCCTGGCCGAGCAGCCCCCGGCCAACGCGCCGGGCGTCTGGAACCGCCTGGACCACCGCCCGCTCGAGGGCTTCGTCTACGCGATCACGCCGTTCAACTTCACGGCCATCGCCGGCAACCTGCCGACCGCCCCCGCCCTCATGGGCAACGTGGTCGTCTGGAAGCCGTCCCCGACCCAGACCCACTCCGCCGTGCTCCTCATGGAGCTCCTGGAGGAGGCCGGTCTGCCGAAGGGCGTCATCAACCTGGTGACCGGCGACGGCATCGCCGTCTCCGAGGTGGCCCTGAACCACCGCGACCTGGCCGGCATCCACTTCACCGGCTCGACCAAGACCTTCCAGCACCTGTGGAAGACGGTCGGCAACAACATCGAGACGTACCGCTCCTACCCGCGGATCGTCGGCGAGACCGGTGGCAAGGACTTCGTCGTCGCCCACCCGAGCGCCGACCGCGCCGTCCTGAAGACCGCCCTGACCCGCGGTTCCTTCGAGTTCCAGGGCCAGAAGTGCTCCGCGTCCTCGCGTGCGTACATCCCGGCCTCCATCTGGAACGACGGGTTCAAGGAGGAGTTCGCGGCCGAGATCGACGGCATCACCATGGGTGACGTCACCGACCTGTCGAACTTCATCGGCGCCGTCATCGACGAGCGCTCGTTCGCCAAGAACAAGGCCGCGATCGACCGTGCCCAGGCCGACGAGACCTGCACGATCGTCGCCGGTGGCACCTACGACGACTCGGTCGGCTACTTCGTCCGCCCGACCGTCATCGAGTGCTCCGACCCGGAGAACGAGGTCTTCACGACCGAGTACTTCGGCCCGATCCTCGCGATCCACGTGTACGACGACAGCTCTGCCGAGAAGTACGACGAGATGCTGACCCAGATGGAGTCGGTCTCGGACTACGCCCTCACCGGCTCGGTCATCGCGGGCGACCGCGCCGCCGCCGCGTACACCATGGAGAAGCTGCGCTTCGCGGCCGGCAACTTCTACATCAACGACAAGTCGACCGGCGCCGTCGTCGGCCAGCAGCCCTTCGGCGGCGGCCGCGCG
This sequence comes from Streptomyces laurentii, assembly GCF_040635425.1. Classification (NCBI taxonomy): domain Bacteria; kingdom Bacillati; phylum Actinomycetota; class Actinomycetes; order Kitasatosporales; family Streptomycetaceae; genus Streptomyces; species Streptomyces laurentii. Next base: position 24,260 of record NZ_JBEYHT010000064.1, read on the forward strand.
TCCGGCACCAACGACAAGGCCGGCGCCCCGCAGAACCTGATGCGCTGGACGCTGACCCGCTCCATCAAGGAGAGCCTGGTCTCGCCGACCGAGTACGGCTACCCGCACATGGGCTGATCAGCCCGCCTCCGGGCCGCCGCCTCGCGTGCGGCCCGGCCTCCGGCCACCGCCCCCTTCCTCGGTCCCCCAACCGAGGTCGGGGGCGGTTTCCATTTCCCGCCCGTCTTCTCACGCCGCTTCGGAGGTACGGGTACGGCGGTGCTCGGCGAGGGCGATCAGGGCGAGCGTCACGGCGATCACCGCGCAGCCCGTCATCACCGGCGCCACGAAGCCGGGAACGGCCGCCGGATAGGAGCCACCCCCCGACAGCCGGCAGTCGAGCGCGGGCGGCAGATACGACACCTCGAACGCGCCCACCCGCCCGAACAGGGCCCGGTTCGCGTCCAGGCACGCCTGGGCGGTGCCGCTCTCGTCGCGGACCAGCGACCCCAGGCCCAGGCGTACGCGACCGCGGCGAGCGCGCCGGCGAGCGCGGCACCCCCGCGCGCCACTCCCGCCGGGCCGCCCCGGCCGATCGTCCGGAAGCCGTATCCGGCCAGGCCGAAGGCGGTCAGGGCGGCGACGAGGACGCCGCTCAGGAGGGGCAGGGCGGCGGGATACGAGGAGGTCATGGCGCTCACCTCACCCCGCGGCGGGCCGCGGGGCAAGGGGGCCGGTAGCCCCGCGCGCTCGGGAACGGATCGCGGCGCCGTCTCAGATAGTAGGAAGTCCGAGTAATTGTGGAGACAAGTGCGTGGGCCTGCCCTAGCGTTGTAGGAGCCGAACGTCTCGCTTCATCAGCGAATGGCGGCCGAGAGCGCGACGCCCCTGCGCAGGCAACCCCTGCGGCGGCGCTCCCCGCCCCTTCCGGCGCCTTCGATCACCACTGATCTCCGCACGTCCGGATCACCATGGATCTCAAGGAGTCGATCCCTCATGGCCGCTCAGACCACCCGCCGTGTCCGCCACTCCGCCCCCCGCGCCACCGACGAGGCCCGGCAGAACGCCGCCGCCGCCCTGCAGCGCGCCCTCGACCGTCGCGACAACGGCGGCTCCACCGGCCACTGACACCCCACGGGTCCCGCCGCGCGTCCCCGTACCGCTTCCGTCCGCCGTCCGGAGGCCTCGCCGTCCATATCGTGGACAAGGTGTGTCAGACGGTGGGACGCCGCGTGTAAGGTACCGACATGTCTCACAGCATCGATCTCGCAGTCATCCCCGGCGACGGCATCGGCCAGGAGGTCGTGGCCGAGGGCCTCAAGGTCCTCGCGGCGGTCCTCCCGCAGGATGTGAAGCTGGAGACCACGGAGTACGACTTCGGCGCCCGGCGCTACCACGCCACCGGCGAGACCCTCACGGACGCCGACCTGGACGCGCTCAAGCAGCACGACGCGATCCTGCTGGGCGCGATCGGCGACCCGTCGGTCCCCTCGGGCGTCCTGGAGCGGGGCTTCCTGCTGAAGCTCCGCTTCGCCTTCGACCACCACGTCAACCTGCGTCCCTCGAAGCTGCTCCCCGGCGTCGCCACCCCGCTCGCCGGCCAGCCCGCGATCGACTTCGTCGTGGTCCGCGAGGGCACCGAGGGCCCGTACACCGGCAACGGCGGCACCATCCGCAAGGGCACCGAGCACGAGGTCGCCACCGAGGTCTCCGTCAACACGGCCTTCGGTGTCGAGCGCGTCGTCCGCGACGCCTTCGCCCGTGCCCAGGCCCGCCCCCGCAAGAAGCTCACGCTGGTCCACAAGAACAACGTGCTCACCTTCGCGGGCCACCTCTGGACGGACGTCTTCGCGCGGGTCGGCCGCGAGTTCCCCGAGGTGACCACCGACTACCTGCATGTCGACGCCGCGACGATCTTCCTCGTCACCGACCCGGCCCGGTTCGACGTGATCGTCACCGACAACCTCTTCGGCGACATCATCACCGACCTCGCCGCGGCCGTCTCCGGCGGCATCGGCGTCGCCGCCTCGGGCAACATCGACCCGAGCCGCTCGTTCCCCTCCATGTTCGAGCCGGTCCACGGCTCCGCGCCGGACATCGCGGGCCAGGGCAAGGCCGACCCGACGGCCACCGTGCTCTCGGTCGCGCTCCTGCTGCGCCACCTCGGGTACGAGGCCGAGGCCGCCCGGATCGAGACGGCCGTCGCCGCCGACCTCACCGAGCGCGGCGACCGCGTCCGGACGACCGTCGAGATCGGCGACGCGCTCGCGGTACGCGTAGCCGGCTGACCCGCGGCCGCATGTTTTTCAGGCAGCCGCCGGGTCGCCATCACGCCCGGCGGCTGTACCGACGCGGTCGCAGAGGGCACCATCGACTTCTGGACCGCGTACACACCGTTTCGTGCACCGGCCGTCACGCGCGATAATCGAACGTGGGGCCGCGGCATGCGTGCATGCTCGGACGTCCTGGCAGTGACTCGCGTGACACACGTGACGCGGGTGACTGCGGAGCGGCGTGAGCGCGGTCCGACACACACAAACGGTGAAGGACATCCACATGACGACGCCCACGATCGAGCTCAAGCCCTCCTCCAGCCCGCTGTCCTCCGTCGAGCGCGAGGCGATCCTGGCCAACCCGGGATTCGGCCGGCACTTCACCGATCACATGGTGACCATCCGCTGGACCGAGGGCCGCGGCTGGCACGACGGCCAGCTGGTGCCGTACGGCCCGCTCTCCCTGGACCCCGCGACCAACGTCCTGCACTACGCCCAGGAGATCTTCGAGGGTCTGAAGGCGTACCGCCGCCCCGACGGCTCGGTCGCCACCTTCCGCCCCGACGCCAACGCCCGCCGCTTCCAGGCGTCCGCCGCCCGGCTCGCCATGCCGGAGCTGCCGGTCGAGACCTTCATCGAGGCCTGTGACCTGCTCGTCCAGCAGGACAAGGCGTGGGTGCCGGCGCACGGCGGCGAGGCCTCGCTCTACCTGCGCCCGTTCATGATCGCGACCGAGGTCGGCCTGGGCGTCCGCCCGGCCAACGAGTACCTGTTCGTGGTCATCGCCTCCCCGGCCGGCCCGTACTTCCCGGGCGGCGTGAAGCCCGTCTCCATCTGGGCCTCCGAGGACCGCGTCCGCGCCGTCCCCGGCGGCATGGGCGACGCCAAGACCGGCGGCAACTACGCGGCCTCCCTGCTCGCGCAGGCCGAGGCGGCGGCGCAGGGCTGCGACCAGGTCTGCTACCTCGACGCGGTCGAGCACAAGTGGGTCGAGGAGCTCGGCGGCATGAACCTGTACTTCGTGTACGGGGGCGGCGACGGCGGGACGACGCGCATCGTCACCCCGACCCTCACCGGCTCGCTGCTCGCCGGCGTCACCCGTGACTCGCTGCTGAAGATCGCCCGCGACCTCGGCTACGAGTCGGAGGAGGCCCGCGTCTCCCTCGACCAGTGGCGGACCGACACCGAGAACGGCACCCTCACCGAGGTCTTCGCGTGCGGCACCGCCGCCGTCATCACCCCGGTCGGCACGGTCAAGACCGCGCGCGGCGAGTGGCAGCACTCGGGTGGTCAGCCGGGCGAGGTGTCGATGAAGCTGCGCGAGGCGCTGCTCGCCGTCCAGACCGGCAAGACCGAGGACGTCCACGGCTGGATGCACGAGCTCGGCAAGAAGTAGACGATCGGATCCTCGGCGGGATCCGCAGCCGGAGCGCCTGGGTGGCCATCGCCCGGGCGCTCCGGCGTTTCGGTGGGTGTGGGGTGCTTGGAGCACCGTTCAAGAGATTGTGCTCTCGCTGCCCCTGTCTCCCCGTCTGATAGTCGGCCACCCCTTGGAAGATTCCTGTCCACGATTTAGAGTGCTGCTCTAAATGTTGGATCTGTTCGACCAGGAGGCGTACGGCGTGCGACTCACCCCCACCGAGCGCGACCGGCTGCTCCTCTTCGGCGCCGCCGAACTCGCCCGCGCCCGCCGCGCCCGCGGCCTCAGGCTCAACGTGCCCGAGGCCACCGCGCTCATCGCAGACGCCGTCTGCGAGGCGGCCCGCGACGGCAGGCGGCTCGCCGAGGCGATCGAAGCGGCCCGGTCCGTGCTCGGCCCCGAGGACGTGCTGCCGGGCGTCGCCGGCATCGTCACCGAGGTGCACGTCGAAGCCGTCTTCGACGACGGCTCGCGGCTCGCGGTCGTCACCGACCCCCTGGGGCGTGGGCCGGATCCGGCGGAGGCCGGGCCCGGCGCGCTGCTGCCCGGACCGGGGGAGGGGTACGAGGAGGCCGCCCCGGACCTCCGGCTGACCGTACGCAACACCGCCACCGTCCCGGTCAGCGTCACCTCCCACTTCCACTTCTTCGAGGCCAACCCGCGCCTCGCCTTCGACCGGGCCGCCGCCTACGGGATGCGGCTCGCGCTCCCGGCCGGCGCCTCCTTCCGCTTCGACCCGGGCGGCACGGCGGAGGTGGGCCTCGTCCCCCTCGGCGGCGCGCGCGTGGCCGTCGGCTTCGCGGGCCTCGTCGACGGCCCGCTCGACGCCCCCGGTGCCCGGGAGGAGGCGCTGCGCCGGGCCGCCGCCTGCGGCTACCTCGGCGCCGAGCCGTACACCGAGCCCGGGCGGGCTTCCCGCGAGGAAGGCGAGTGATGGACCCCTACGAGTACGCCTCCGTGCACGGCCCGCGCGCCGGCGACCGTGTCGTCCTCGGCGACTCCGGGCTCGTCGTCCGCGTCGAGTCCGACGCCCAGAAGCCCGGCGACGAGTTCCTCGCGGGCTTCGGCAAGACCGCCCGCGACGGGCTGCATCTGAAGGCCGCCGCAGTCCGCGACACCTGCGACGTCGTCATCAGCAACGTCCTGGTCGTCGACGCCGTCGCCGGCATCCGCAAGGTGTCCATCGGCATCCGCGAGGGCCGGATCCACGCCATCGGCCGGGCCGGCAACCCCGACACCCTCGACGGTGTGGACGTCGTTGTCGGCACCGGCACGTCGATCGTCTCCGGCGAGGGCCTGATCGCCACCGCGGGCGCCATCGACACCCACGTCCATCTGCTCTCGCCCCGCATCATGGAGGCGTCGCTGGCCAGCGGCGTCACCACTGTCATCGGCCAGGAGTTCGGCCCCGTGTGGGGCGTCGGCGTCAACTCGCCCTGGGCGCTGCGGCATGCCTTCAACGCCTTCGACGCCTGGCCGGTCAACATCGGGTTCCTCGCCCGCGGCTCCTCCTCCGACCCGGCCCCGCTGACCGAGGCCCTGGCCGAGGGCGGCGCCTGCGGCTTCAAGGTCCACGAGGACATGGGCGCCCACGCCCGGGCCCTGGACACCGCCCTCCGCGTCGCCGAGGAGCACGACGTCCAGGTCGCCCTGCACAGCGACGGGCTGAACGAGTGCCTGTCGGTCGAGGACACCCTCAGCGTCCTGGACGGCCGTACGATCCACGCCTTCCACATCGAGGGCTGCGGCGGCGGCCACGTCCCCAACGTGCTGCGGATGGCGGGCGTCCCGAACGTCATCGGCTCCTCCACCAACCCCACGCTCCCTTTCGGCCGCGACGCGGTCGCCGAGCACTACGGGATGATCGTCTCCGTCCACGACCTGAAGACCGACCTGCCCGGCGACGCGGCGATGGCCCGCGACCGGATCCGGGCCGGCACGATGGGCGCGGAGGACGTCCTGCACGACCTCGGAGCGATCGGCATCACCTCCTCCGACGCTCAGGGAATGGGCCGGGCCGGCGAGACCGTACGCCGGACCTTCGCCATGGCGGGGAAGATGAAGGCCGAGCGCGGCCCCCTGGAGGGCGACGGCGCGCACGACGACAACGCGCGCGTGCTGCGCTATCTGGCCAAGCTGACCATCAACCCGGCCCTCGCCCACGGCCTCGCGCACGAGATCGGGTCGATCGAGGTGGGCAAGCTCGCCGACATCGTGCTGTGGCGGCCCGCGTTCTTCGGCGCGAAGCCGCAGCTGGTGCTGAAGTCCGGGTTCCCGGCGTACGGCGTGGTCGGCGACCCGAACGCCGCCACCGACACCTGCGAACCGCTCGTCCTCGGGCCCCAGTTCGGCGCCCACGGAGCCACCGCCGCGGACCTCTCCGTCGCCTTCGTCGCCCAGGCCGCCGCGGGTCTCGGCGCCGACCGGATGCCCACCCGCCGACGGCGCGTGGCGGTGCGCGGCACGCGCGGCATCGGCCCGGCGGACCTGCGTCTCAACTCCCGTACCGGAGACGTCCGGGTCGACGACCGCACCGGCCTCGTCTCGCTCGACGGCGCGGCGCTGCGCTCGGACGCGGCCGACCGCGTCACGCTCAATCGCCTGTACTTCCTCTGACCTCTGACCTCTGACCTTCGCCAGGAGCCGTCATGACCTACCGCATGCCCGCCGAGTGGACCCCGCACGAGCGCACCTGGATGGCCTGGCCCAGCCCCAACCCCACCTTCGCGAACGACTCCGAGCTGGCCGGGGCCCGCGCCGCCTGGGCGACGGTCGCCCGCGCCGTACGCCGCTTCGAGCCGGTCACCATGGTGGTGGCCCCCGGCGGCGCCGACTCCGCCCGCGCCCTCCTCGGTGACGACGTCGAGCTCCTCGAATGCGGGCTGGACGACGCCTGGATGCGCGACATCGGCCCCACCTTCGTCAAGGACGAGTACGGCCGGCTCGCCGCCGTGGACTGGGTGTTCAACGGCTGGGGCCGCCAGGGCTGGGCCCGCTGGCAGTACGACACCGCCGTCGCCCGCCATGTCGCCGACGCGGCCGGCGTGCCGCTGCTCGGCAGCGACCTCGTGAACGAGGGCGGCGCGATCCACGTCGACGGCGAAGGTACCGTCCTGCTCACCGACACCGTCCAGCTCGGCGAGGGCCGCAACTCCGACTGGAGCCGCGAGGAGGTCGAACGCGAGATCCACGCCAAGCTCGGCACCACCAAGGCGATCTGGCTGCCGCACGGCCTGACCGCCGACTACGGTCTCTTCGGCACCCGGGGCCACGTCGACATCGTCGCCACCTTCGCCCGCCCCGGCACCGTCCTCGTCCACAGCCAGCAAGACCCCGACCACCCCGACCACGAGCGCTCCCGCCTCTACGTGGACCTCCTGCGCGGCGCGACGGACGCGCAGGGCCGCCCCCTGGAGGTCGTCGAGGTCCCGGCCCCCACCGTGCTGAAGGACGAGGACGGCGACTGGGTCGACTACTCGTACATCAACCACTATCTCTGCAACGGCGGCGTCGTGCTGTGCGCCTTCGACGACCCCCACGACGAGATCGCGGCCGGCATCCTGCGCCGCCTGTACCCGGAGCGCGAGGTCGTCCTGGTCGACGCCCGTCCGATCTTCGCGGGCGGGGGTGGCGTGCACTGCATCACCCAGCAGCAGCCGGCGGTGTGAGGCCCCCGGGAAGGACGGATCCGGGAAGGGCGCTCCCGGGAAACGCGGGTGCGGGCCGCGGGACGGGCGTGCCAGGGTGACGGTCATGCCCGGCCCGAACCCCCGCCCCGGCGCGTACGCGCTCACCTTCCACTACTCCCTGCCCGAGGACGCCTGGCACGTGGAGCTGGACGACCTCGCCGCCGGACGGCGGATGGTGGTGACCGCGATCGTGCCCGACGAGGACCCGGCGCGGGAACCCACCCTCTGCTGGGACCCGGCCGTCGCGGGCCGGGAGATCCCGTACGACGTCATGCGCTGGTTCATGGAGCACGTCGAGGAGGAGATCCGCACCTCGCGCGCGTGGATGGCGCTGCGGCCGGAGATCGTGGAGGTGATCCGGGCGCTGCGCGAGGAACACCTCGGCGTCCTCGCCGACGAGGAGGCCGCCCCCGTACTCGCCGGGCTGCGCGGCACCGTACCCGAGGCCGATCTCGCCGACGTGATGCACCACGCCTTCGGGCGCGGCCCCGACGGCCGCCTGCCCGAGGAGCCCTGACGGCCCGCGCCTCCCGATCCTGTAGAACGGACCGGTGACCCAGCACAGCGACCCGCCCGCCCCCGACCCCCGCCCGCGCCGCAGGAACCAGCCCGCGCCGCCGCGCGAGGACGTGCTCGCCGCCGCGATGGACACCATCGCCGCGCACGGTCTCGACGGGCTGACCATGGCCGGGCTCGGACGGCAGGTCGGCATGAGCAGCGGTCACCTCCTCTACTACTTCCGCAGCAGGGACGAACTGCTGCTGCGGACCCTGGAGTGGAGCGAGAGCCGGCTCGGCGCGGCCCGCGCCGCCGTGCTCTCCGGGCCCGGCACCGCGCGCGAACGGCTCGACGGCTATGTGGACGTGTACGTGCCGGACGGCCCGCGCGACCCGCACTGGACGCTGTGGCTGGAGGTCTGGAACCGTTCGCGCGGCGCCGACGACGACGCCCGCGCCCGGCAGGCCGCCATCGAACGGGCCTGGCACCGCGACCTCGTCGCGCTCCTCGCCGAGGGGGTGTCGCGCGGGGAGTTCCGGGCGGGCCTGGACGCGGAGCGGGCGGCGCACCGCACGCGGGCCCTGCTCGACGGCTTCAGCGTGCACGTCGCGGTCGGCATCCCCGGTACCGACCGGGAGCAAGTCCTGTCCCACGTAGGCGAGTTCATCTCCGAAACCCTGCTTCCGTGATCTTTAGGAACGCAAGTAGGCGCGATCGTTGCCCTCCGCACTCTTGTTGCCGAAGGCCGATGTCCGGCACGGTTCCTGCCCATGGGACGAGAGCACTGGAAGAAGATCTGGGTCGGGTCCGCCGGCAACATGGTCGAGTGGTTCGACTGGTTCGTGTACGCGAGTTTCGCGACGTACTTCGCGGGGGCGTTCTTCCCCGAGGGCAACGACACCGCCAAGCTCATGAACACCGCCGGCATCTTCGCCGTCGGTTTCTTCATGCGCCCGGTCGGCGGCTGGCTGCTCGGCCGGGTCGGTGACCGCAAGGGCCGGAAGGCGGCCCTCACCCTCACCGTCACGCTGATGTCCGCCTCGGCGCTCCTCATCGCCGTCGCCCCGACCTACGGCGTGGCCGGCTACGGCGGCGCGGCCGTCCTCCTCGTCGCCCGGCTCCTCCAGGGCCTGTCCGTCGGCGGCGAGTACGCCGCCAGCGCCACGTACCTCACCGAGGCGTCCGCCCCGGAGCGCCGCGGCTTCGCCTCCAGCTTCCAGTACGTGTCGATGACGGCCGGCCAGATCCTCGGTCTCGGCCTGCAGATCATCCTGCAGCGGACCATGTCCACCGAGGCCCTGCACAGCTGGGGCTGGCGCATCCCCTTCATCGTCGGCGCCCTCGGCGCGGCCGTGGTGTTCTACCTGCGGCGCACGATGCTGGAGACCGAGGTGTACGAGGACACCGCCGACGACGGCGTGGCCGCCGGCGACAAGGGCACGATCAAGGCGCTGTGGGCGCACAAGCGCGAGGCGCTGCTCGTCATCGCGCTCACCATGGGCGGCACGGTGGCCTACTACACGTACACCACCTACCTCACGAAGTACCTGTCCAACTCCGCGGGACTGCCCAAGCAGACCGCCACCCTGGTCTCCTTCTGCGCGCTGATCGTCTTCGCCTGTCTGCAGCCGCTCGCCGGCCGGCTCTCCGACCGGATCGGCCGCCGCCCGCTGCTCATCACCTTCGCCGTCGGCTCCACGCTCCTCACCGTGCCGATCATGACGATGCTGCGGCACGCGGGGTCGTTCTGGCCGGCGCTCGGCCTGTCCCTGCTCGCGCTCGTCGTCGTCACCGGCTACACCTCCATCAACGCGTGCGTGAAGGCGGAGCTGTTCCCGACCGGGATCCGCGCGCTCGGCGTCGCCCTGCCGTACGCCATCGCCAACGCGCTGTTCGGCGGCACCGCCGAGTACGTGGCGCTGTGGTTCAAGGACGCGGGGATCGAGTCCGGCTACTACTGGTACGTGGCCGGCTGCGCCGCGGTCTCGCTGATCGTGTACGTGTCGATGCGCGAGACCCGCGACATCGACCTGGGCCGGGTGGCCGGTTCGGGCGCGGGCACGGCCTCCGCGACGCCCGTGAAGAAGCCGGTGACGGCCGCCGATTCCGCATCGTGAGATTCCCGTCCACGGTGCCCGGCGCCTGTGGCAGACTGCCGGCGTGCTCGCTACCACGATGATTATCGGCAGCAGCGCGCCGGTCCGCAGTGACCGCTGAGCCGTGGGACCCATCCCCACGGCAGGCGGCCATCGTGCCCCAGACCCGCGCGCAGACCTCTCGCACCCGCGAGGGGTTTTTTGTTTTCCGGCTTCCCGGCCCCACCAAAAGGCCGAAACGGACGGCGCGTGAGAATGGGGGCAAGTGGATCCAGACCTTCCGGAGCCACATCCGACAGGAGCCATCACGTCATGACCACGGAGAACGGCGGGCACGGCCAGAACGCCGGCCGCGACGACCGCGACGACAGCTTCCACGTCTTCGACACGACGCTGCGCGACGGCGCGCAGCGCGAGGGCATCAACCTCACGGTCGCCGACAAGCTGGCCATCGCGCGGTATCTGGACGACTTCGGCGTCGGCTTCATCGAGGGCGGCTGGCCGGGCGCCAACCCGCGCGACACCGAGTTCTTCGCCCGCGCCCGGGAGGAGATCGCGTTCAAGAACGCGCAGCTCGTGGCCTTCGGCGCCACCCGCCGCGCCGGCGGCAGCGCCGCCGAGGACCCGCAGGTCAAGGCGCTGCTCGAATCCGGCGCCCCGGTGATCACGCTCGTCGCCAAGTCCCACGACCGGCATGTCGAGCTGGCCCTGCGCACCACCCTCGAAGAGAACCTGGAGATGGTCCGCGACACCGTCTCCCACCTGCGCTCCCAGGGCCGCCGGGTGTTCGTCGACTGCGAGCACTTCTTCGACGGCTACAAGGCCAACCCCACGTACGCCAAGGACGTCGTCCGCACCGCGCACGAGGCCGGCGCCGACGTCGTGATCCTCTGCGACACCAACGGCGGCATGCTCCCCGCCCAGGTCCAGGCCGTGGTCGCCACGGTCCTCGCCGACACCGGCGCCCGGCTCGGCATCCACGCCCAGGACGACACCGGCTGCGCCGTCGCCAACACCCTCGCCGCCGTCGACGCCGGTGCCACGCACGTGCAGTGCACCGCCAACGGGTACGGCGAGCGGGTCGGCAACGCCAACCTCTTCCCCGTGGTCGCGGCCCTCGAACTCAAGTACGGCAAGACGGTGCTGCCCGAGGGCGCGCTGGCCGAGATGACCCGGATCTCGCACGCCATCGCCGAGGTCGTCAACCTCACCCCCTCCACCCACCAGCCGTACGTCGGCGTCTCCGCCTTCGCCCACAAGGCCGGCCTGCACGCCTCCGCGATCAAGGTCGACCCCGACCTCTACCAGCACATCGACCCCGAGCGGGTCGGCAACACCATGCGGATGCTGGTCTCCGACATGGCGGGCCGCGCCTCCATCGAGCTCAAGGGCAAGGAACTGGGCGTCGACCTCGGCGGCGACCGCGCGCTGGTCGCCCGGGTCGTCGAACGGGTCAAGGAGCGCGAGCTCAAGGGCTACACGTACGAGGCCGCCGACGCCTCCTTCGAGCTGCTGCTGCGCGAGGAGGTGGAGGGCCGGCCGCGCCGCTACTACCGCACGGAGTCCTGGCGGGCCATCGTCGAGGACCGGCCGGACGGCACCCACGCCAACGAGGCCACGGTGAAGCTGTGGGCGAAGGGCGAGCGGATCGTCGCCACCGCCGAGGGCAACGGCCCCGTCAACGCCCTCGACCGGGCGATGCGCATCGCGCTGGAGCGGATCCACCCGCAGCTCGCGCAGGTCGAGCTGACCGACTACAAGGTCCGCATCCTGGAGGGCCGCCACGGCACCGAGTCCACGACCAGGGTGCTCGTGACGTCGAGCGACGGCGACGGGGAATGGCGGACGGTCGGCGTCGGCACGAACGTCATCGCCGCCTCCTGGCAGGCCATGGAGGACGCGTACACCTACGGGCTGCTGCGGGCGGGCGTCGAACCGGCGGAGTGACGCGGGGGCCCGGGGCGCAGGCCCCTTGGGCTCGCCGAGGGGCCCGGAGGCCCTGGGAATCACGGGTTCCCGGGGCCGGCTCCCGGGTTCCCAGGGTCTCCTGGGTCTCCGGGCGCCCTGGGATACCAGGGGCACTCTCAGGGAAATCCCCTATGTCCCGTTCGATCGCCTTCGGGTAGCGTCGAGACATGAGGATCAGGGCCATGTCCACCCGGCAGACGGCGACCGCGATGGCGGGCCTGTTGCTCTTGCCGTTCCTGCTGCTCCTGCTCCTGGCGCCCGCCGCGGGCGCCAGGTCCGCGGGGATACCGGACGCGGCCGCGGCCCTGCGCCAGGGGCCGGTGTACGTGGACCCCGCGGCGGCCGGGCAGCTGTCGAAGGCCGACGCGGACGCGCTCGCGAAGAAGATCAAGGACGCCGACAAGCCGCTGTTCGTGGCGGTGCTGCCCGCGAACCAGCAGTACCCGCCGCAGGACCTCTTCTCGAACCTGCGCACCCGGACCGGGATCACCGGCCTCTACGCGGTCCGCCTCGGCGACGGCTTCGACGCCAAGGCCGACCGCACGGTGATCTCCCAGGCCGCCGTGCGCAACCTCGTCACTGCCGTACGCCAGCCCGGCGTCGACGCCAAGACCGAGCTGAACGACTTCGTCGACCAGGCCCTGCCCACCGTGCGCGGCTCCGCGCCCGCGTCCTGGGGCGGCGCGGCCGGCCAGGACTCAAGCGTGCCGACCGGCGCCCTGATAGGCCTGGGCGCGGTGGTCGTCGCCGGCGGCGCCGGGATCTACGCGGTCACGCGCCGCAACCGGCTGCGCAAGGAAGCCGAGGAGCGGGCCGCGCTCGACCGGTTGCGGGTCGTCGTCGACGAGGACATCACCGCCTTCGGCGAGGAGCTGGACCGGCTCGACTTCCAGCCGGGCGAGCCCGGTGCCACCGACGCCATGCGCGCGGACTACGAGCACGCCCTGGACGCCTACGACCGGTCGAAGTCCCTGATGGGCGCCGCCACCCGGCCGGGCGAGGTGCGCCCGGTCACCGAGACCCTGGAGGACGGCCGCTTCGCGCTCGCCGTGCTGGCCGCCCGGCGCGAGGGCCGGCCGCTGCCCGAGCGGCGCGCCCCCTGCTTCTTCGACCCGCGCCACGGCCCGTCCGTCGCGGACCGTACCTGGACCCCGGCCGGCGGCGCCGCCCGGGAGGTCCCGGTCTGCGCCGCCGACGCGGCCCGCCTCGACGACGGCCTCGACCCGCAGGCCCGCACGGTCGAGACCGACGCCGGCCGCCGCCCCTACTGGGAGGCCGGACCGGCCTACGGTCCCTGGGCGGGCGGCTACTTCGGCGGCGGCATGCTGCCGGGCCTCCTGGTCGGCACCATGCTCGGCTCGATGCTCGCTACCCCGGCCTACGCCTCCGAGTACGGCGGCGGGGACTTCCAGGGCTTCCAGGGCGGCGACGTCTCCGGTGCCGACTTCGACCCCGGTGACTTCGGATCGGGCGATTTCGGCGGCGGCGGCGATTTCGGGGGCGGCGGGGACTTCGGCGGGGGTGGCGACTTCGGCGGCGGCTTCTGACCGGCGGTCCCGCTCGCTCAGACCAGCGGCTTCACCGACATCAGCAGATGGCGGTGGGTTCCGGCCCGGCCGTCCGTGGCGTCGGTGAGCAGCGCCCGCTGCCCCGGGCCGAGCAGGTGCAGACCGAGCGTCGGCGCCTCGAAGGAGCCGAGCGCGTCGAGCAGATAGCCGGGGTTGAAGGCGACCGTCATCGACTCGGCGCCGGTCAGGACGGCCGGCAGCCGCTGCGAGGCCACGTCGTCCTCGTAGCCCGCCTGGAGATGCACGGTCGTGCCGTCGAACGCGAGCTGGACGGGGCTGTCGCCCTCGGCCACCACCGCCACCCGCTTCACGGCCTCCACCAGCGGGGCCCGCTCGGTGACCGCGACCGCGTGCTCGCCCAGGGCGAAGAGCTTGTCGTGCCGGGGCAGCCGTCCGTCGAGGAGCCGGGTGGTGGTCCGCATGCCGCCGCTCTCGAAGCCGAGCGAGCCGGCGTCCAGGGCCAGCCGGACCGTGCCCGCGCCGGCGAGTGACCGGGCGATCTCGGTGAGCCGCCGGGCCGGCACCACCACGTCCGTGCCCGCCCCGTCCGCGGAACCCGTCCCGTCGCCGGAGACCTCCGGCTTCCACTCCAGGGTGCGCACCGCGTACCGGTAGCGGTCGGTCGCGGCCAGCGTCATCGTCGTGCCGTCCAGACCGAGCCGGATGCCGGTGAGCACCGGCAGCGAGTCGTCCCGGCCGGCCGCCACCGCCACATGCCCGACGGCCGCCGCGAAGGCGTCCGCGTCCACCGCGCCGCGCCAGGCGGGCAGGGCGGGCTGGGCCGGATAGTCGTCCAGCGGCAGCAACGAGAGGCCGAAGCGCGCGTCGCCGCCCGTCACCGAGAGACGCGCGCCGTCGACGACGCAGTCCACCGGGCCGTGCGGCAGCACCTTGCAGATGTCGAGCAGCCGCCGCCCGAGCACCAGCGCCCGGCCGGCCCCGGCGACGTCGGCGTCGACCTCGATCCGGGCGGACGCCTCGTAGTCGAGTCCGGAGACGCGCAGCCGCCCGTTTGCCGCCTCCAGGAGGAGCCCGCCGAGGACGGGGACGGGGGAGCGGGCGGGCAGGACACGGGCGGCCCAGGCCACGGTCTCGGTCAGGACGGCGCTGTCGATACGGAATTCCATCCGGCCGACGCTAGCGGCCCCCACTGACAATCGCCCCGGCCGGCAACTCCGGCTCTCCTTCGGTCGGATCGGGACACGGCCGGCCGCGCACCGCGTCCGCTCTTCACCGGCCCGCAGCGACCCGCCGATCGGTGCGGTCGCCCGGGAATCCGTCAACGCCCTTGATCGTTCGGCTGTTTGAGAAAACGACGGATCAAGGGGGAGTGCGGGCATGGCCGAGGTGTACGGCAGTGTGGCGGCCGGATTCGAGTCCGTGCGCGAGGAGTTCGCGACCGTCGCCGCCGCCGAGGCCCGCGACGGCGGCGCGCAGCTCGCCGTCTACCACCAGGGCCGTCAGGTCGTCGACCTGTGGGGCGGTGACGGGGTCGACGGGGACGCGCTGCTCGCCCTCTACTCCTCCGCCAAGGGGGCGACATCCCTCGTCGTCGCCCTCCTCATCCAGGACGGCACGCTCGACCCGGACCGCGAAGTGGCCTCCTGGTGGCCGGAGTTCGCCGCCGAGGGCAAGGACCGTCTCACCCTGCGCGGACTGCTCGCGCACCGCTCCGGCGCCATCGGCGTCGACGGCGGCTTCCGTCCCGCCGAGCTCGCCGACGACCGCGCCGTCGCGGCCCGTCTCGCCGCCCACCGCCCGTACTGGGAACCGGACTCCGGCCACGGCTACCACGCGCTCACCTTCGGCGCGCTGGCCGGCGAGGTCGTCCTGCGGGCCACCGGCCGGACGGTCCAGGCGCACTACGAGGAGCGGATCCGCGCCCCGTACGGCATCGACTACCACCTCGGCCTGCCCGAGGAGCTGGAGCCCCGCTTCCGCACCGCCCTGCCGCTGATTCCCACCCCGGCCCAGGCGGCGTTCCTCGCGGCGTCCCCGGGCAGGCCGGACGATCTCCTCGGCGTCGCGTTCGGGCAGCACGCCGACCCGCCGTTCGACGCGGTCGCGTACGGCAACTCGCGCGCCGTACGCGCCGCCTGCCCGCTGTCCGGCGGCGGTGTCGGCAGCGCGCGGGGCCTGGCCCGGATGTACGCGGCGGTCGCCGGCCCGCTCGGCGGCCGTCCGCCGCTGCTGACGCCGGACACGCTCGCCGAGGTCTCCCGTGTCCACTCGTCCGGCAAGGACCTGGTCACCGGAGAGAACAACGCGTTCGGTCTCGGCTTCGTGCCGCTCGCCACCCGCCACCCCGAACTGGGCCCGACCGCCATCGGCCACAGCGGTGTCCCCGGCAGCCAGTCCTTCGCCGACCCCTCGCGCGCCCTCTCCTACAGCTACGCGCGCCGCCGCTTCGCCTTCCTCGGCGGCCCCGGCGCCCCCGAGAACGACCGGCTGATCCGCGCGGTGGCCCGCGCCGCCGACGGCGCGGCCGCGTAGCCCCGCCCGGCAGGGCCGGAAAACGCCGAGCGCCCGCCTTCCGCTGCTGCGGAGAGGCGGGCGCGCTCGGTCGTGCGATGCCCCGAGGGGCACGGGGTCAGGCGGCCTGCTTGATGGCGGAGATGTCGAAGTTCAGCTTGACCTTGTCGCTGACCATGACACCGCCGGTCTCCAGGGCCGCGTTCCAGGTCAGGCCCCAGTCGGAGCGCAGGATCTGGGCCGAGCCCTCGAAGCCGACGCGCTCGTTGCCGTAGACGTCGGTGGCCGAGCCGTTGAACTCCAGGTCGATGGAGAGCGGCCGGGTGACGTCCTTGATGGTGAGGTCGCCCGTGACGCGGTAGGTGTCGCCGCCCAGGTGCGCGGCCTCGGTGGAGCGGAAGCTCATTCGCGGGAACTGCTCGGCGTCGAAGAAGTCCGCGCTGCGCAGGTGGTTGTCGCGGTCGGCGATGCCCGTGTCGACGGAGGCGATCTCGACGTCGATGGAGGCGCTGGAGTGGGCCGGGTTCGAGCCGTTCAGGTCCAGCGTGCCCTCGTGGGCGGCGAAGGTGCCGCGGACGTTGGTGACCATCGCGTGGCGGACCGTGAAGCCGATGCTGCTGTGCGCGGCGTCGATCGTGTACGTGCCGGTCAGCGCGGCGAGCGCCGGGTCGACGGGGAGGGTGGCGGTGGTGGTGGCGGACTCGGTGTTCTTGCGGCCGAAGAGACCCATGACGTGCTCCTTGGGGACGGTGCGCGGGGGAGGGGGGATCGCGCTTTGTTGAACCTTCAACGAGAATGACTGTAGACGTATTCCGTTCAACTTTCAACATCTGATTTTTTCGTGGCTCCCACCCTCTGGCGGACGCGCGTAGATCTCGGGCACCATCTTCGTGCACATGACAATCCGTGTCCGGTCCCCGGTCCGGTCCCCAGCAGGAGGCCCCGTGAAGCTCCGCTCCGCCCTCACCGCCACCGCCCTGGTCGGCGGCGCCCTCTTCGCCCCCGGCTTCGGCGTGATGGCCACCGCCACCGACGCCCAGGCCGCCACGAAGATCACCCACGCCACCGCGACCTCGATGTTCCGCTCCTCCGGCATCACCTGGTCCTCGTCCGGCGGCTGCTCGGACCGCAACAACTCCACCTGCACGTCCTTCGAGCAGCTCAACCTCGCCACCGCCCAGGGCGCCCAGACCCTCAAGAGCGCCAGCGGCTGCGCCCTCAACATCACCGGCGGCACCGAGACCGGGCACGCGAGCGGCACGTACTCGCACTGGAACGGCTACAAGCTCGACTTCGCCAAGGCCACCTGCCTCACCAACTACGTGAAGAACACCTTCACGTACATCGGCGTGCGCGGGGACGGCGCCCCGCAGTGGCAGTCCGGCGCCGGCAACATCTACGCCGACGAGGGCAATCACTGGGACGTGACCTTCTACAACTGCGGCGGCTGCTGACCGCCTCGCCGCACCGCGGCACGGACGGGGGAGTCCCTGACGAGTCCCCGATGAGCACGACAGCAAGCGCTTGCTGTCGTGCTCATTGATTGCGTCCGAGGGCCTGTGAGAGAACCGGGCACCAACCGGTCCTCACCCCGTTCCCTCCCCGGGAGGCTCTCCGTGTCCGTCCCCGTGCCCCCGCCCGTCCCGGGCCCCTCGCGCCGGCCCGCGCACCCGTCCGTGCCGGCCTGGTCCCGCCGTACGTTCCTGACCGTCACCACCGCCGCGGCGTCCGCCCTCGCCCTCGCCCCGCACGCCCAGGCCCAGAGCCCGATCCAGGCCCAGCCCCTGGCCGCCGCCGGAGACGACGAGTTCGAGATCCTGCGCCGCCGCTGGGTCGACCTCCAGCTCGGCTCCGGTTACGACGCGGCCGCCGAACCGTACGCCTCGCGGCTCGCCGAGACCGGTGCCCTGGCCCGCGACTTCCGCGCGACCATGGCGCCCACCGCGACCTCCCTGTGGCCCGGCTACGCCTTCGACCCGTCCGCCGGCATCACCCAGAGCTACAGCCGGCTGTGGACGATGACCCAGGCGTACCTCCAGGACGGCACCGGCCTCACCGGCGACCCCGGCCTCCTCGACGCCGTCCTGCGCGGCCTCGACCACCTCGCCGCGCGGGTCTACCACCCCGGCACCACCCCGTACGGGAACTGGTGGGAATGGCAGATCGGCTCCCCTCGGCTGCTCATGGACATCGTCGCCGCCCTCCACCCGCTGCTCGGCGCCGACCGGATCGCCGCCGCCTGCGCGGCCGTCGACCACTTCGTCCCCGACAGCGTCCTCGGCTCCTACACGGGCACCTCCACCGGCGCCAACCGCGTCGACCTGTGCCGCTCGGTCGCCGTGCGCGGTGTCGTCGGCGCCGCCCCCGCCAAGCTCGCCCTGGCCCGCGACGCGCTCTCGCCCGTCTTCCCGTACGTGTCCCAGGGCGACGGCCTCTACGCCGACGGCTCCTTCGTCCAGCACACCTGGGTCGCCTACTCCGGCACCTACGGCCAGGTCATGCTCGACGGCCTCGGCCGGCTCTTCACCCTGCTCGCCGGCTCCCGCTGGGAGGTCACCGACCCGAAGCGGCAGATCATCCTCGACAGCGTCGAGCAGGCATATGCCCCGCTCATCTACGACGGCCTGATGATGGACAGCGTCAACGGCCGCGCCATCAGCCGCGGCTACCTGGCGAGCGACGAGCGGCGGATCATGCGCTCCGACCACTTCCACGGCCAGGGCCTCATCGCCGCCATCACCCTCCTCGCGGGCGGCGCGAGTCCCGCCGAACGCGACCGCTGGCACGCGCGCGTGAAGGGCTGGATCGCCCGCGACACCGTCACCCCGGTCCTCGCCGCCCGCCAGTTCGGCGTCGCCGACCTCGCCCGGCTGCACGCCGTCGCCGACTCCCCGGTCCCGGCCGCCCCCGAACCGACCGGCCACCGGCTCTTCCCCGCCATGGCCCGCGCCGTGCACCGCCGCCCCGGCTGGGCCGCCAACGTCTCCATGGCCTCCGACCGCATCACCCACTACGAGTGCGGCAACGGCGAGAACCCGCGCGGCTGGCACACCGGCTCCGGAATGCTGTACTGGTGGGCCGCCGGACAAGGCGGCCAGTACACCGACTGGTTCTGGCCCACCGTCGACCCCTACCGGCTGCCCGGCACCACCGTCTCCACCAAGCGCCTCGCCGACCGGGCGGGCGGCGAATGGGGCGCGCCCCGGCCCGGCACGCGCTGGGTGGGCGGCGTCACCGACGGCGAGTTCGCCGCGATCGGCCAGCACCTCAAGGGCCTCGGCTCCACCCTCCAGGCCCGCAAGTCCTGGTTCTGCGCCGCCGACACCGTCATATGCCTGGGCGCGGGGATCACCGCGACCGACGGAGTGCCCGTCGAGACCGTCGTCGACAACCGCTGCCTCGGCGAGAACGGCACCGCCGCCTTCACGACCGGGGAGGGCTGGGCCCACCTCGCCGGCCACGGCGGCTGGGTCTTCCCCGGCGGTGCGGGCGGCAGCGGCGGCACGGAGGGACTGCGCACCCTGCGCGAGGACCGCACCGGCGCCTGGAGCGACATCAACACCACCAGTTCCACCGAGCGCCGCACCCGCCGCTACCAGACCCTCTGGCTCGACCACGGCACCGACCCGGCGGACGCCTCGTACGCCTATCTCCTCATGCCCGGCGCCTCGCCCCGCACCCTCGCCGCCCGGGCCGCCGACGGGCACTGGCTGCGGATCCTCGCCAACGACGCCGGCCGGCAGGCGGTCGCCGTCCCGTCCCTCGGGCTGACCGCGGCCAACTTCTGGCGGGCCGGTACGGTGGACCGGCTCGCCGTCACCGCGCCCGCGAGCCTCCTGCTGCGGCGTACCGGCGGTTCGGCGGCCCTGTGGGTGAGCGAGCCGGAGCGCTCCGGCCGGCCCTTCGAGCTGACCTGGGACCGCCCCGTGCGCGCGGTCCGGGGCCGGCACCACACCGAGG
>NZ_JBEYHT010000065.1:0-43085 GCF_040635425.1 Streptomyces laurentii
CGAGCTTCGAGCCGGCGGGGGACGGCGCCGTCGGCTCACATCCGCGACTGGGTAATCGGCACGCAGTCCGGCATCCGTCTTCTCGAAGGCCGCTGAAGGCATCCCCGTGAACCGTGAGAGCGGCGCGATCCGCGCCCTCCGAGGGGTGCACGAGGTCCGAGAGACCCGGGAGACCTGAGAGACCCGAGTGGTCCAGGTCCGAGAGGTCCGCGTCCGCGAACATCGCGGCACGCGCGCGGGGATCCAGGGGGGATCCACAGGCATCCGTAGGGAGACAGTTCATGTACGACTACGACCTCCTGGTCGTGGGGTCGGCCAACGCCGACCTCGTGATCGGGGTGGAGCGACGGCCGGCGGCCGGAGAGACCGTGCTCGGCTCCGACCTGGTCGTCCACCCGGGCGGCAAGGGAGCGAACCAGGCGGTGGCCGCGGCGCGCCTCAGCGCCCGTACGGCGCTGCTGGCGCGGGTCGGCGACGACGCGTACGGCCGGCTGCTGCTGGACACGCAGCGCGAGGCCGGTGTCGACAACGCGGGCGTCCTGGTCGGCGGCGCGCCCACCGGGATCGCGCTGATCACCGTGGACCCCTCGGGGGACAACAGCATCGTGGTGTCGCCGGGCGCCAACGGCCGGCTCACGCCGCAGGACGTCCGGGACGCGGCGGGTCTGCTGCGCGCCTCCCGGGTGGTCTCGACGCAGCTGGAGATCCCGCTGGAGACGGTCGTGGAGATCGTACGGAACCTGCCGTCGGGCACCCGCTTCGTCCTGAACCCCTCGCCGCCGATGCCACTGCCCGCCGAGGTGCTCGCGGCGTGCGACCCGCTGATCGTGAACGAGCACGAGGCGCGGGTCATCGCGGGCTGCGAGCTGGAGGGCTCGCCCGAGGACTGGGCGACGGCGCTGCTGGCATGCGGCCCCCGCTCGGTCGTGGTGACTCTGGGCGAGCGGGGCGCGCTGGTGGCGACCGGCGCGAGCGACGACGCCCCCGGCGTCCTGACCCGGGTCCCGTCGGTGAAGGTCGACGCGGTCGACACGACCGGCGCGGGCGACGCGTTCACGGCGGCGCTGGCCTGGCGGCTGGGCACCGGCGCGACGCTGCCCGAGGCGGCGGCGTACGCGGCCCGCGTGGGCGCGGCGGCGGTCACCCGGCCCGGCGCGCAGGAGTCCTACCCGACCGCCGAGGAGGTCGCGGCGCTGTGAAGAAGACCGGAATCCTGAATCGTCATCTCGCGGGCGCGGTCGCGGAGCTGGGACACGGGGACGGGGTGCTGGTGTGCGACGCCGGCATGCCGATCCCGGCGGGCCCGCGCGTGGTGGACCTGGCGTTCCGCGCCGGGGTGCCGACCTTCGCCGAGGTGCTGGACGGGCTGCTCGACGAGCTGGTGGTGGAGAGCGCGACCGCGGCGTACGAGATCCGCGACGCGAACCCGGAGGCGGCCGCGCTCCTCGACGACCGCTTCGCGGACCTCGACCTGGTCTCGCACGAGAAGCTGAAGGAACTGACGGCGGACGCCCGCCTGATCGTCCGCACGGGCGAGGCCCGTCCGTACGCGAACGTCCTGCTGCGCTGCGGCGTCTTTTTCTGACGGCCGACGCGGTGAGGGAGGGGCCCGGTCCGATGGCGGACCGGGCCCCTCCGTTTGTGTCGAACGGGTGAAGAAGACCGGCCCCACGGTCCCTCACGGAACGTATTTACGCAGGTCAGAGCCGTTTCTCATGGTGATGACAACGGTCACCACTGCAGCCTTTGCCAGGCACCCGCCGTATGCGCTTCACTCTGGTCAGTCACCACCGCAACCACGGGGAGGGCCGGCGATGAGCATGCGACGCGACCACGGACACGAGCCCGGGCACGGTCATGATCACGGACGGGACCAGGCACACGGACAGAGCCATGGACACACGCACGAGCACGGGACCGCGAACGGGACCGGGACCGGGAACGAGCGCGGGAACGCGCACGGACATGATCACGGTCACGACCACGGGGCCGGCGGGCACTCGCACGGGGTGTCGGCCGACGCGGACCGCCGCTGGCTGACGCTGGCGCTGGCGCTCATCGGCGGATTCATGGCCGTCGAGGTCGTCGTCGGCATCGCCGCGCAGTCCCTGGCGCTCATCTCGGACGCGGCCCACATGCTGACCGACGCGGCGTCGATCGTCTTCGCCCTGATCGCGATGCGCCTCGCCGCCCGGCCAGCCAAGGGGGCCTTCACCTACGGCCTGAAGCGCGCCGAGATCCTCTCCGCCCAGGTCAACGGCCTGTCACTGCTGCTCCTCGGCGCCTGGCTCGCGTACGAGGCCGTGCGGCGGCTGATCGATCCGCCGAAGGTCGAGGGCGGACTCGTCCTGGTGACCGCGCTGGCGGGAATCGCCGTCAACATCGCCGCGGCCGTCTGCCTCTCGAAGGCGAACCGCAGCTCGCTCAACGTCGAGGGCGCCTACCAGCACATCCTCAACGACCTGTTCGCCTTCATCGGCACCGCCGTCTCCGGCCTGATCGTCGTCCTCACCGGCTTCGTCCAGGCGGACGCGATCGCCACCCTGGTCGTCGTCGTCCTGATGGCCAAGGCCGGCTACGGGCTCCTCCGGGAATCCGGCCGGGTCTTCCTGGAGGCGGCTCCCGCCCACATCGACCCCGACGCCCTGGGCGACCGGCTCGTCCGCGAACCGGCCGTCACCGAGGTCCACGACCTGCACGTCTGGCAGATCACCTCCGGTCAGAACGCGCTGTCCGCCCACGTCCTGGTCGACGACGCCGCCGACTGCCACACCACGCGCCGGGACCTCGAGAAGTTCCTCGCCGCGGAGTACGGCATCACCCACAGCACCCTCCAGGTGGACCACGCCGAGCACGCCGAACTCGTCGGTGCCGGAGCCGGCCACTGCGAGGACGCGCACGGCCCCGTCCACCGCGCCGGACCGCACGACCACTGACCGGCTCGCCCACCGTTCCTCGCACGCCCGATGTTCCGGAATCCCGCTCGGCGGGACGTCCGGAGCATCGGCCTGTGGCCCCGCCCCGGGCTCAGCCCAGATCCTCGAAGACCTCGTCCCAGAGCCCGCAGTCGTCCACGGTCGGGTCGCACGCGCTCATCCGTACGCGCAACGCGGCGACGGCGGCCGCGCGTTCGGCGTCGTCCTCCGCCTCCAGCTCCGTGCCCGCCTCGGCGATGAGCCCGAGCAGCACCGCCAGACGGGGCAGGGAATGCGCGGCCGCGCCCTTCCAACCGGCGCCGTGGTCCCAGCCGTTGGGGTCGTAGTGGGTGATCCCGCCGTCCGCCCCGTCGAGCATCAGGTGCTGGTCGTACCAGAGGGCCACGCAGAGGGCGAAGTCGGCCGGCGGGGAGTCGTCGTCGGGATACCGCTCCCCGTAGATCTCGGCGGCGTCGAACACCACCGGCCCGTCCTCGTCCCGCAGACACGTCGTGTCGATCCCGACCGCGTCGAGACGGACCGCCGGGAACCCGACCGTCGTCAGGAACTCCCGCGACGCGGCGTCGGTCAGCTCGGCCGGCAGGGCGGCCTCGTCCGGCCGCCAGAGCGAGCCCTGCCCCAGCCGCTCTTCCAGCCATTCCGCGTCAGGTATCAGCGGAACGTCGTTCTTCGTCACTGCGTGGCCCCCGTGTTCGGAGTCGTCGCGTCATTGCCGGGGCCAGTCAAGCGCATGTCGGCCCTGTTCATCCGCGAGAGCCGGCCGGGGCCGAGGGGCGCGGGCTCGTCGAGGAGGCGGCTCATGAACAGCGCGATCTCCCCCTCGGACGCGGTGCCGCGGTAGAGGGACGTGTCGAGGCCGCACAGCGAGAACCCCATCCGCTCGTAGGCGTGGACGGCCGGGGCGTTGATGTGGGTCACTTCCAGCCAGACGTGCCCGGCACCGCGCGTCCGGCCCCAGTCGACGGCGTGGTCCATCAGCGTGCGCCCGATACCCCGGCCCTGGTACGGCCCGGCCACCTCGATGTCGGCGATGGTCAGCCGCCGGTTCCAGGACTCGTACGACGCGTCCACATAGCCGCACACGCGATCGTCGTCCAGCGCGACGAACCGACGCGTACCCTCCGACTCCTGGTCACCCCAGGGCTCTTCGTCGGGGAAGACCTTGTGGAGGGGCGGGTCCAGCCGCGTGGGACGGATGCCGAACCCGTCCTCGGATTCGACCACCTCGAAGACGGTGTCCGAAGTGAACTCACCCTTGATGACAGCGGACTTGTCCCGCTCGCTCTCCGCCACGCGATAGGTGATCCGCCCTGTCGTCCCACGTCCGGCTGATGCCCTGTCGGGTTGCGTCATGCCCTCACCGTACCGTTCGGCGCATGACCGTGATCGGCCCCCTGCCGGCGGTCGTGCGGTGTCCGTTGGTCGAGTCCGTAAGAGACAGCCGCAGCGCCCAGGGGGCGCGCTCCCCCGCGAGATGCCTCGCCGTTCAGCGGTCGCGAGGCATCTCTCGTCGTCCTGCCGGACGCCTCCCGGCGATCACGCCGGTGCATCGGCGCGGAGGGCGGGGATGATCTCCGACCCGTACGCGTCGATGGTGCCCTCGCGGTTGTCGTGCATGTCGTAGAGGGCGAACTGGTCGACGCCCAGCTCCTTGAGGCGGCGCAGCTTCTCGATGTGGGCCTCGGCCGGGCCGAGGACGCAGAAGCGGTCGACGATCTCGTCCGGGACGAAGTCGGTGTCGGGGTTGCCGGTGCGGCCGTGGTGGCTGTAGTCGTAGCCGTGGCGGTTCTTGATGTACGCGGTGAGCTCGTCCGGGACCATGCCGGAGTGCTCCCCGTAGCGGGCGACCAGGTCGGCGACGTGGTTGCCGACCATGCCGCCGAACCAGCGGCACTGCTCGCGGGCGTGGGCCAGGTCGTCCCCGACGTACGCCGGGGCGGCGACGCAGATGGTGACCTCGGCCGGGTCGCGGCCGGCGTCGGCGGCGGCCTGGCGGACCGCCTTGACCATCCGTTCGGTGAGGAACGGGTCGGCGAGCTGGAGGATGAAGCCGTCGGCCTTCTGCCCGGCGAGGGCGAGGGCCTTCGGCCCGTACGCCGCCATCCACACCGGCAGCTTGCCGTCCTTGACCCACGGGAGGCGGATCGGATTGCCGTCCACCTCGGCCTCCCGGCCCTCGGCGAGGTCGCGGATGACGTCGATGGCCTCGCCGAGCCGGGCCAGGGTGTTGGGCTTGCGCCCGGCGACGCGCATCGCGGAGTCGCCTCGGCCGATGCCGCACACGGTGCGGTTGCCGAACATGTCGTTGAGGGTGGCGAAGGTGGAGGCGGTGACCTCCCACGTGCGCGTGCCCGGGTTGGTCACCATCGGGCCGACGTGGAGCTTGGTGGTGTGCTCCAGGATCTGGCTGTAGATGACGAAGGGCTCCTGCCACAGTACGGCGGAGTCGAAGGTCCAGCCGTAGCGGAAGCCGTTGCGTTCCGCGCGGCGCATCAGGCCGACGACCTGCGAGGCGGGCGGGTCGGTCTGCAGGACGATTCCGAAGTCCACGAGGCGGCTCCTAGTCGAGGTACTGGCAGGTGGAGCGGGGCACGAAGCTGCCGTGGCCGGCGCGGCCCACGAACGTCCGCTGGTCGATGACGAGTTCGCCGCGCGAGAGGACCGTCTCGACGCGTCCGGTGACCGTCTTCCCCTCGTACGCCGAGTAGTCGACGTTCATGTGATGGGTCTTCGCCGACATGGTCTGGGTCGCGTGCGGGTCGTAGACGACGATGTCGGCGTCGGCGCCGGGCGCGATCGTGCCCTTCTGCGGGTAGAGGCCGAACATCCGGGCCGGGGTGGCGCAGGCGATCTCGATCCAGCGGCGGCGGCTGATGTGCCCGTCGACGACGGCCTGGTGGAGCAGGTCCATGCGGTTCTCCACGCCCGGCAACCCATTGGGGATCTTGGAGAAGTCGCCGCGGCCCAACTCCTTCTGGCCCACGAAGCAGAAGGGGCAGTGGTCGGTGGAGACCACCTGGAGGTCGTTGGTCCGCAGGCCCCGCCACAGCGCCGCCTGGTGCTCGCGCGGCCGCAGCGGGGTGGAGCAGACGTACTTGGCACCCTCGAAGTCCGGCTCGGCGAGGTTGTCGGTGGACAGGAAGAGGTACTGCGGGCAGGTCTCGCCGAAGACCGGCAGGCCCTTGTCGCGGGCCGCGGCCAGCTCGGCGACGGCCTCCTCCGCCGACACGTGGACGACGTAGAGCGGGGCGCCCGCCACCCGGGAGAGCTGGATCGCCCGGTGGGTGGCCTCGGCCTCCAGCAGGGCCTTGCGCACCTCGCCGTGGTAACGAGGGTCGGTCTCGCCCCGGGCCAGCGCCTGCTCGACCAGGACGTCGATCGCGATGCCGTTCTCGGCGTGCATCATGATCAACCCGCCGTTCTCGGCGCCGCGTTGCATGGCCCGCAGGATCTGTCCGTCGTCGCTGTAGAAGACCCCGGGATAGGCCATGAACAGCTTGAAGGAGGTGATGCCCTCCTCGACGAGCTTGTCCATCTCGTTCAGGGTGTGCTCGTTGACGTCGGAGAGGATCATGTGGAAGCCGTAGTCGACGGCGCAGTTGCCGTCGGCCTTGGCGTACCAGGTGTCGAGCCCCTCCCGCAGGGAGTGACCGGTGCTCTGGACGGCGAAGTCGACGAGGGTGGTGGTGCCGCCCCAGGCGGCGGCGCGGGTGCCGGTCTCGAAGGTGTCGGAGGCGGAGGTGCCGCCGAAGGGGAGTTCCATGTGGGTGTGGGCGTCGACGCCGCCCGGGACGACATAGCGGTCGGTGGCGTCGATCGTACGGTCGGCGGTCCAGCCGGCGGCGATGTCGGAGCCGTGGGCGGCGAGGGCGGCGACCCGCCCGTCCTCGATCAGCACGTCGGCGTGGATCTCGTCGGCGGCGGTGACGACGAGACCGCCGCGGATGAGGGTTCGGGTGCTCACGGGACTTCTCCCCTGCGAGTCGGAGCGATCGTGAACGGACGAGGTGCGGGCGAGGTGCGGGCTGGAAACGGGCTGGGTACGGGCGGACGGCCGCTTAGCGTGAACTAGAGGGCGTGCAGAGCCTGTTCGAGGATCGCGGCGCCTTCCTCGGCCTCGGCCACGGTGAGCGAGAGCGGCGGCGCGATGCGCAGGGTGCTGGTGTTGTGGCCGCCTCCCTTGCCGAGGAGGAGCCCGTTCTCGCGCGCGGTCTCAAGGACGGCGGCGGCCGCCTCGGGGTGCGCGAGATCGGTGCCCGGCCGGGTCAGCTCGACGCCGATCATCAGACCGCGCCCGCGTACCTCGCGGACGGCGTCGACGCCTGCGGCGGCGGCCCGGATGCGTTCGATGAGCAGACCGCCGACGCGGCGGGCGTTGCCCTGCAGGTCGTGATCGAGGAGGTAGCCGAGGTTGGCGAGCCCGGCGGCCATGGTGACGGGCGAACCACCGAAGGTGGAGATGGAGTTGGCGTCGAGGCTGTTCATGACCTCCTCGCGCGCCACGACTCCGCCGATGGACATGCCGTTGCCGATGCCCTTGGCGAAGGTGAGGATGTCGGGCGGTCCGGCCTGGCCGTGCGCCTGCCAGCCCCAGAAGTGTTCGCCGGTGCGGCCCCAGCCGGTCTGCACCTCGTCCGAGATCCACAGGATGCCGTGCCGGTCCAGGACTTGGCGGAACGCGGCGTACAGACCGTCGGGCGGCGCGGTGAAGCCGCCGACGCCCTGGACGGGTTCGGCGATGAGGGCGGCGACGTCGCGGGTGTGCCCGAGCAGGTCCTCCAGGTCGGCGACGCACGCTTCGATGAACCGCTCGTCGCTGTACTGGGCGTACGGGCCGCGGGTGCGGACACCGCCGTGCACGTACAGGGTGTGCAGCGGCGAGAGGCCGGTGGGCGACCAGGAGCGGTTGCCGGTGATGCCGACGGTGGAGAAGGAGCGGCCGTGGTAGCTGTTGCGCATGGCCAGGATCTGACCGGAGCCGCGGTACGCGGTGGCCAGGAGCAGCGCGGTGTCGTTGGCCTCGGTGCCGGAGGTGGTGAAGAAGACGCGGGCGTCGGGGATGCCGGAGAGGGTGGCGATCCGTTCGGCCAGCTCCACCATGGGCCGGTTGAGGTAGAGGGTGGAGGAGTGGATGATCCGCCCGGCCTGCTCGGCGACGGCCTTGGTGACCTCGGGGAGCGCGTGGGCGGTCATGGTGGTGAGGATGCCGCCGAAGAAGTCGAGGTAGCGGTTGCCGTCGGCGTCCCAGACGTGACGGCCTTCTCCGTGGGTGATCTCCAGGGGCTCGCGGTAGTAGAGGGCGAGCCACTCGGGGAGGACGGCGCGGTGCCGGTCGTACAGATTGCTCACGGCTTCACCAGTCCGTCGTACGCGTCGGGGCGGCGGTCGCGGTAGAAGGCCCACTGCTGGCGGACCTGGTCGATGAGGCCGAAGTCGAGGTCGCGGACCACGAGTTCCTCCTCCTTGTCGGAGGCGACGTCGCCGACGAACTGGCCGCGCGGGTCGACGAAGTAGCTGGTGCCGTAGAAGTCGTTGTCGCCGTACTCCTCCTGGCCGACGCGGTTGATGGCGGCGACGAAGTACTCGTTTGCGACGGCGGCGGCGGGCTGTTCGAGCTGCCAGAGGTAGCTGGACAGGCCGCGCGAGGTGGCGGACGGGTTGTAGACCAACTGTGCGCCGTTGAGTCCGAGTTGGCGCCAGCCCTCGGGGAAGTGGCGGTCGTAGCAGATGTAGACCCCGACCTTGCCGACGGCGGTGTCGAAGACCGGCCAGCCGGCGTTGCCGGGGCGGAAGTAGTACTTCTCCCAGAATCCCTTGACCTGCGGGATGTGGTGTTTGCGGTACTTGCCGAGGTAGCTGCCGTCGGCGTCGATGACGGCGGCGGTGTTGTAGTAGAAGCCGGAGTCCTCGACCTCGAAGACGGGGACCACGATCACCATCCCGGTCTCCCGCGCGAGGTCCCGCATCCGGCGCACGGTCGGACCGTCGGGCACCGGTTCGGCCCAGCGGTAGTGCTCGGCGTCCTGGACCTGGCAGAAGTACGGGGCGTTGAACACCTCCTGGAAGCCGATGACCTTCGCGCCCTGCCGGGCCGCCTCGCGGGCGTGTTCCTCGTGCTTGGCGAGCATGGATTCGGTGTCGCCGGTCCAGGTCGCCTGGACGAGCGCGGCGCGTACGACGTCGGTCATGAGCTGCTCCTTCGGCACGGCGTCAGAGAGCCTCTACGCACGTAGACACGATGCGTAGGAGGAGAACGTAAGCCCCGTCCCAGCCCGGAGCAAGACCACCGCCGGGAAGCAGCGGAGTCGATCATGTTTCATACCCGAGTGGTCCACACCGGACACGTATCGACACGTCCGGTGTATACCGATCATGCGTGCCGCACCCCCACCCGTCGGCACGTCGGCGCGACTAGACGGGAGTCGGATTGCCGGCGTGGGTCAGGGTCTCCCAGGCCACGAAGAGATCGTCGGTACCGGCCGGCCGCTGCCGCTCGGCCAGCTTCTCGGTCTGCGGCAGGGAGCGGTGCATCCGCCCCCGCAGGTGATTGAGGGCGGCCTCGACGTCCGGGCCCATGGTGCGCTTGACCTGCCCGCCGCACAGCCAGCGCGGGGCGGTGGCGCCGAGCTGGTAGCGGGCGTGGAACTCCAGGGCGGCGGTGAGCCGGTCGGCCTCCTCGCGGTAGAGGTCGAGGCCCTGGTGCCAGGCGGTCTCCGCGATGTGGGCGGTGGCGGCGAGCGAGTAGCCGATGTGCAGGAAGTTGCGGCAGGTCTCCTGGCCGACGCCGTCCCGGTAGGTGCGCTGCCCGAACCAGTACGTGGCGAGCTGGTCGGCCGACTTGACGGTCCCGCCGGGCGGCGGCTTGGGCAGCGCCCCGTCGGAGGCCGGTTAGAAGTACGCGGGCACCCGGGCGCGGTAGCGCCGTACCGCCTCCTCGTACAGCGCGCGGTCCTCCAGGAACACCGCCACGCTCATGGTGGCGTCGGTCATCGCCAGTTCCCAATTTCCGTTGTAATCAGGGAGCTTGGAGGTGACCTCGGGCAGATACGCCTTGCGCAGCATCCACTTGAAGCGCTGCACCCGCGGGCCCGGCCACGCCGGGTAGCCGGCGTGCGCGATCTCGGCGGCGCGCGCCCAGGTGGAGCCCGCCCAGGCGGTCTGGAGGTCGGCGTCGTCGCGCGTGTGCTCCTTCACCCGCTCCGACCAGGCGTCCATGATGGCGACGGACCTGCGGGCGTACGCGGCGTCGCCGGAGACCGACCACATCAGGGCCTGGGTGTACGCGGCGATGGCGTCCTCGCGCTCGGCGACGCAGGCGTCGGTGCCGGCGTTGGAGGCGCAGGCGACGGTCCGCGCGGGGTGCGGGGTGTAGTCGCGGGCCGCGTACGCGCCCGCGCTCATCGCCTCGTACGCCGATTTCCACGGCTCCTGACCGGCCGCGACATGCCGGCGTACGGCGGCCAGCTGCGCCCCGCCGACCACGACGCCCGGGTGCCGGAAGTGCTCGGGGGCGGTCCCGGGCGGCACGTCGCTCCGCGGCGTACCGGAGCCGGAACCACAGCCGGTGGCGACGGCGGCGGCGAGGAGCACGACAGTGAGGGCGGCGGCCCGGCGTGCGGCCCGGATCCGCGGCCGGGCGGGCTTGTGACGAGGGTTCACCCGTCCACGGTGGCGCCGGGCCCGGGGCCCCGCATCCGCTGCTAGGCCACCTGGTCGGCGGCCCGGACTCCCCCGCGCGGGCGCTTGTCTACCGCGTCTCGGCGGCCGTGTCGTAGCTGTCCCGCGCGTCGGCGATCGCGCCCCCGTGCGTCCGGGCCCAGGCGCAGGCGGCGTCGAGCGGGTCGAGCAGCGAGCGGCCGAGCGGGGTGAGGGCGTACTCGACGCGGGGCGGGTGCTCGTCGTGGACGGTCCGGGAGACGAATCCGTCCCGCTCCATGGCGCGCAGCGTCTCGGTGAGGACCTTCGGGGTGATCCAGTGCAGCGGCACGCGCAGCTCGGTGAATCGGTGCGGCCGGCCGTCCTCCAGACAGCGCAGCACGAGCGCGGTCCACTTGCCGCCCACCGTGACCGGGCGGGCGGACGTCGAGCAGGCGGGGTCGCGGAACAGGTCGCTCGGCAGCGTCGTCGCGCCGCGGTTCTCGGACTCGGTCATGCCGTCGAGGTTAGGGCCTTTCTTTTGGGTCAGGCTGGGTCAGGGTGCGGGGTCCGGTGCACTGCGCTCGCTTCGCTCGCTCCGTCTCGGCGCACGCGAGCCCGGCACGACCCGAAAGACAGGCCCAAGTCGTGGGTCGGTACCGTTGAAGTAACCGTGCGTCCCCGTCCTACTGTCCCCCGCATGACGACGAACACGATGAACACGACCGGCGATCTCCTTGTCTTCGGCGCCGGCGGACGGGTCGGACGGGCGGTGGTCGCGGAGGCGACGGCGCGCGGGCACCGGGTGACGGCCGTGGTCCGCGACCCGGCGAAGCACCAGGATCTGGAGGGGAGTTCCGTCCGGCTGGTACGGGGTGACGTGACCGACCCGGAGTCGGTGGCGGCCCTCGCGCCGGGCCACGCGGCGGCCGTCAACGCCACGGCGCGGCTCGACATCCCGTCGGTCGGCCACTACACGGCGGCGGCGCGGGCCCTGCTCGCGGGGCTGCCGGAGGCCGGGGTGGGCCGGCTGGTCGTCGTGGGCATCGCCACGACGCTGGAGACCGCGCCGGGGGTCCGGGTGATGGACGCGCCCGAGTTCCCCGAGGAGTACCGGGCCTTCTCCCAGGGGCATGTGGCGGAGTTCGAGCTGCTGACGGCCGAGGCCGGGCAGGCGCTGGACTGGCTGATGGTGGTGCCGGCGATGGACCTGAACGCCGAGGCGCCGGTGACGGGCGGGTACCGGACGGCGGTGGGCACGGTCGTCGGCGGACCGGGCCGCATCGCGCACGCCGACCTGGCCCGCGCGCTCGTGGACGAGGCGCTGCGGCCGGGGCACCACCGGGTGCAGCTGGCGGTGGCATCCCGGGTTTGACGCGGTGGGCCTGGCCTCATCAGGCCCGGCACGGCGGCTACGGGGCGGCCGGCGGTGCCCCGCTCCGCGTCCGGGCCCGCCCCAGGATCCACAGGCCGAGGCCCACCAGGACGGCCGCCCCGGCCGCGTACACCGGCAGCCACAGGGTCGTCGTCGCGGACAGGCAGTCGGCGACGGCCGCATGGCTCTGGGCCTCCTGCGCGCCGGCCAGTGCCACACCGGCGCCGTGCGCCAGGCTCCCCAGTTCCGCCTCGGCCTGGAGGCGCGCGTACGCGCCCACCGCGGCGCACCGGTCGCGGGTGCCGGGCATCGGGAACAGCCAGGCCCAGCGCTGCATCATCGGCGCGAGGACGAGCGCCAAGCACAGGCCGGCGACCAGTGAGAACGCCACCAGGTTCACGACGTAGCCGGAGCGGAGTCCGGGTGCCCAGGCCGGCAGCCGGAAGAAGGCGAGGACGATGGCGAGCAGCGTCAGCCCGATGTACGTCGCGAACCACTGCCAGGACCCCTGCGCGAGCGAGGCCGACAGTACGGCGGCGAGGGCGATCCCGATGACTCCCGGCTGACCGGCGGCCGTCACGCCCGCGCGGGCGGACGCCGGTTCGGGCGCTTCCTGACTGCGGTGGTGGTCGCCCACGGTGCCTCCTGCCTGGTCCGGCTCTCAGCATCCGGCCAGGCCGGGGCGCCGGACCGGCGCCATGCCGGACCGGCGCGCAGCCTGGCCCGGTTGGCGGGCGGCCGTCCCGGCCGGGACCGCTCGGGCAGGGACCGCTCAGGCCGCGGCGGCCGTGGTCGGCAACCGCGTGGGCGAGGGCCCGGACGCCCCCGACGAGGGGCGTCCGGGCCGGGGCGTGCCACTGCCGCTGCCACACGGGATGGTGATCGCGATCGGGCCGATGCTCGCCGGAGGCGGAAGCGGCCACCACTCCACGGCGCGGGACGGCCGGACGATCCGTACGATCGACGGCTCGCGCGCGGCGCACACCGAGCCCACCGAGCACACCGTGGCGATCACGGACAACGGCCCGCGCGTTCCCACCGCGCTATGGGCCCGTGCGAGACGGGTCAGGGCGTCGGCCGGACCACCATCGCCGAACCGCCGCCGCGCCGCTCCTTCTCGGCCGCGGCCAGCCAGCGTCCGTCGGGCAGCCGCTGCACGCCGGTCGCCGCGCCGATCTCCGGGTTCTGCCGGAAGCCGTGCCCGAGCGCTTCGAGTTCGGCGCGCAACGGGCTGTTCCACAGGGCCGGTTCGAGTTCCGTGGTGGCCTGGTTGCGCTGGCTCGCGCGCGGTGCCGCGATGGCGTCGACGAGCGGGAGACCGCGGTCCAGAACGCCGGTGAGGGTCTGCAGGACGGTGGTGATGATGGTGGCGCCGCCCGGCGAGCCGAGCGCGAGGACCGGCCGCCCGCTCTTGTCGAGCACGATCGTCGGGGAGATCGAGGAGCGCGGACGCTTGCCGGGGCCGGGCAGGTTGGGGTCGTGGACGGCGGGGTCGGCCGGGGTGAAGGAGAAGTCGGTCAGCTCGTTGTTGAGCAGGAAGCCGCGGCCGGGCACGGTGATGCCACTGCCGCCGGTGGACTCGATGGTGAGGGTGTAGGCGACGACGTTGCCCCACTTGTCGGCGACCGTCAGGTGGGTGGTGTTCTCGCCCTCGTACGTGGTGGGGGCGGCCTTTCCGCCGGTGGCGCAGGGGGCGGGGTGGCGCGGGTCGCCGGGGGCGAGCGGGCTGGTCAGCGCGGCGTCGTCGCGGATCAGACAGGCGCGGGAGTCGGCGAACCGCTGCGAGAGCAGGCCCTGGACGGGCACGTCCTCGAAGGCCGGGTCGCCGACCCAGCGGCCCCGGTCGGCGAAGGCGATCCGGCTGGCCTCGATGAAGCGGTGCAGGTAGCGGGCGTCGGAGGCACGCGAGAGGTCGGTGGTCTCCAGGATGTTCAGGGCCTCGCCGACGCTGGTGCCGCCGGAGGAGGACGGGGGCATGCCGTAGACGTCGAGGCCCCGGTAGGAGACCTTGGTGGGCTTACGCCGGAGGGTGTCGTAGCCGGCGAGGTCGTTCTCGGTCAGATCGCCGGAGCGGACGACCCGGGTGGCGCCGGCGCGGACCGGCGGGTGCTGGACAGTGTTCACGATGTCGCGGGCGAGCGGGCCCTTGTAGAGGGCGCCGACGCCCTCGCGGCCGATCTTCTCGTACGTTCGGGCCAGGTCGGGGTTCTTGAAGGTCGAGCCGACGGCCGGCAACTGCCCACCAGGCAGGAAGAGTTCGGCGGTGGCCGGGAAGTCGCGGAAACGGCCCTCGTTGCCGGCGGTCTGGGAGCGGAAGGTGGAATCGACGGTGAAGCCGTCGCGGGCCAGCCGCTCGGCCGGTTCGAGGAGTTTGCGCAGCGGCTTGCTGCCCCAACTGTCCAGCGCCGTCTGCCAGGTGGCGGGCGTGCCGGGGGTGCCGACGCTGCGGCCGCTGGTCATGCCTTCCTCGAAGGGGATGGCCTTGCCGTTCTCCACGAAGAGGTTCGCGTCGGCGGAGGCGGGCGCGGTCTCGCGGCCGTCGACGGTGTGCACGCTGCGGGACTTGGCGTCGTAGTAGACGAAGTAGCCACCGCCGCCGATGCCGGCCGAGTACGGCTCGGTGACGCCGAGGGCGGCGGCCACGGCGACGGCGGCGTCGACGGCGTTGCCGCCCTTGCGCAGTACCTCGACGCCGGCGGCGGAGGCGTCCGCGTCGACGCTGGCGACGGCGCCGCCCCAGCCGGTGGCGACGGGCACCTTGACGGGTGGGGTGCCGGGGGCCGGTGCGGACGGGGGCGCGGCGGACGCGGGTGCCACCAGGGCGGGCGGGGCGGCGGCTGCCACCGAGAGGACCGTCGCGGCGACGGCGAGGAGCGAGACAGAACGGGCGGTGGATCGGCGCTTCCGGGACATCTTCCGTACCTCCAGTCGACGACCGTCCGCGCAGCGTACTTCCGTTCCGGCCCGCCGTCAGGACCACCGCCGCCCGGTGTCCGGTGTCACCCGCCTGGCCGCACCCGCACGGCACCCCCTAGCATGCCCGCCCATGAACGAAGACCTGCGCAATGTCGTGCTCGGGGTGCTGGCCACCGGCGTCAGCGGTGCGATCGGCTGGCTTGCCCGCACGCACCTCTGGCGCCGCCGACTGCGCCGCAAGCAGGCGTTCTTCGGGCTGCCCAGCCACTCCGAGTGCCTGCTGGTGGTCAACCGGGAGGCGGGCAGCGAGGGTGCGGTGCACCGGTACGACGTGTCGGCGCTGCTCGAACTCGCCGCGCTCGTCAAGGACTGCGGGGCGACCGCCCGGATCGTGCAGCACGATCTGGCACAGATGGGCTTCGGGGACCGCACGGAATTCTGCGTCGGCGGACCCGGATCCAACCGCCGGATGGCCGCGCATCTCGCCTCGCTGCTGCCGGGCCTGACGATGCGCACGGCCGCCGAACCCATGGACAGGCGGGGCGAGATACACGTCGGGACGGA
This sequence comes from Streptomyces laurentii, assembly GCF_040635425.1. Lineage (NCBI taxonomy): Bacteria > Bacillati > Actinomycetota > Actinomycetes > Kitasatosporales > Streptomycetaceae > Streptomyces > Streptomyces laurentii. The sequence continues at coordinate 15,427 of NZ_JBEYHT010000065.1, forward strand.
CCTCTACCGGATGGAGCGGGGCGTCACCGAGTACGTGCTGCTCGCCCGGGTCCGGGCGGGCGAGGGCGCGCGGCCCGTCTTCCTCTTCTGCGGCCAGCGGGCCATCGACAACCAGGCCGCCACCCGCTATCTGGCCCGGCACCACGAGCGGTTGACCCGCCGCCACCGCGACGGCAGCTTCGTCCTGCTGCTCAAGGTCGTCAACTCGCAGGCGTACGGCCCCGACGTGGTCGAACTGGTCGCCGACGTGACCCGGCAGGCCCTCACGCCCCCGCCGTCCGGCACGGCGGTCAGCTCCGCCACGTCACCCGCACCGGCAGCGACTTGACGCCGTTGATGAAGTTCGAGACCAGCCGCCGGGGCGGTCCCGCGAGTTCCAGCCCCTGCCAGGACTCCCGCATCTCCTCGTGCAGGACGCGGAGTTGGAGCCGGGCGAAGTGCGCGCCGAGGCACACATGCGGGCCGTCACCGAAGGAGACGTGCGGATTCGGCGTGCGGGTGAGGTCGAGACGGTACGGGTCGGCGAAGGCCCGCTCGTCGTAGTTGGCGGAGGCGTGGAACACGACGACCTTGTCCCCGGCGGCGATCGGCACTCCGGACAGCTCGGTGTCGCGGGTGGCGGTGCGCCGGAAGGACAGCACGGGCGGGTGGACGCGCAGCAGTTCGTCGACGGCCGGGTCCGCGGCGACCTGCCCGGCCCACCAGGCGCGGCTCTCGGCGGGGTGGTCGGCGAGGGCGAGCAGTCCGCCGGGAGCGGCGCTGCGGACCGTGTCGTTGCCGGCGACGGTGAGCAGGAAGAAGAACATCTCCAGTTCGGCGTCGCGCAGTTCGGAGGCGGCGAGCACGCTGATGATGTCGTCGGCGGGGTGTGCCCGCTTGTGGGCGGCGAGTTCGCGCGCGTAGCCGAACATCTCGGCGAGCATGGCGGGCGACCGGGGATTGACCGGCCGCCCGTCGGCGTCGAGCACGGGCGGTTCGTCGGGGTCCTGGTACGCGATGACCCGCTCGGTCCAGGCGAGCAGCAGGCCCCGGTCGCTCGCGGGCACGCCCAGCAGGTCGGTGAGGTTGAGCAGCGCGTAGTCGTCGGTGACGGCACGCACGACGTCGAACTCCCGGCCCTGGTCCGCTCCCGACTCCCGGGCGTGGGCGAGCAGTTCGCGGGCGCGCTGCCGCGCGGTCACGGCGAAGCGGTCGATCCGGGCGGGGGTGAAGGCGCGGCTGACGAGCCGGCGCAGCCGGCCGTGGTGCGGCGGGTCCTGGTTGAGCATCATCCGCCGGATGAACGGCAGATCGGCGGGGTCGGGGTCGCGGATCTGGGTCGCGCCGAGGTACGAGGAGAAGTCCGCCGCGTCCTTGAGGACCCGGACGACGTCGGCGTGCCGGGTCACCGCCCAGAAGCCGGGACCGGCGGGCCAGCCGAGCACCTCGTCCTCGTTCTGGCGGGCGACGGGATAGTGGTCGCGCAGGGCGCGGAAGCGGTCGTGCGGGATTCCGGCGGCGTAGATCCGCGGGTCGAAGACGTCGGGGATGCCCCGGACTCCACGGAGTCCGGGGGCGCCCAAGGCGTCGGGGATATGGCTGGTTTCGGTGCTGTGATGCCGGTCGGCGATGTGCTCCACGGAGAACAGGCTGTCCCTCGTCCTCCCGCGAGGCAATCGGTACCGCGCATAACGCGTCGATCTTGACCCGCCCATGACCCCCTGAAGAGGATCGGGGCCGAAGGAAGCGCCCGACCGGAGTGTCGGGCGGTGCGCGGACGGCGCCGCCGGCCCCCACCGCCTGAGCACGACCGCCCACGTGGTCCGAGTACGTCACCGGCTGCCCGCGGTACGCGGCGCCGTCGACGTGATCGTCCGCGTGTCCGGCTCGGCGTACGACAAGTGGCCCGACCACGAGAAGATCACCATGACCCGCTGCTTCACGCTGCGGGTGTCGCCCGGGACGGAGTCGGACGCGGTGCCGGAAGACGCCGACTGTCCGGACGGTGCTCCGCTGACGTTCGCGCCGCCGCCCGCACCGCCCCGCCCCGGATACGGCCTGCGGCGGGTCGGCGGGTGGCCGGGGCCACTCGCCGACCCGCCGCAGGGCGGGCACAACCCGACCGGCGCGCAGCTGACCTTCTCCTCCCCACGGCCGAGCGGCTGGTATCGGACCCGCGGGGGGGCGGAGTGGTCATCGGCTGCTGCCGGGCGGGCAGGGCCCGTGCGGGGCTTCGCGCGGCCGTACGGCTTCCCGACGGGATCGCGAAACGGAGTCGCGTGCCGGATGGCGCGACGGCCGGGCCGGCCGCACCGGCCGGACCGGCCGGACCGGCGCGGCCGGCCCGGTCAGTCGCGCTGCTCGATGAGAAGAGGAGGTTCCGCCGGGGCGACGTCGGCGGCCCGCATCCGCGGACTCCGGCGCTCCCGCTTGGCCACCCAGGTGGCGAACCACGACAGCAGCATGCACATGCCGATGTAGATCGGCGAGATCACCATCACGACGGGGATGAAGGGCAGGTCGTAGTCGAGGTTGGAGGCGATCAGCTTGCCCGCGTGCAGGAACTCCTCGTAGGTGATGAGGAAGCCGAGCGAGGTGTCCTTGAGCGCCACCACCAACTGGCTGATGATCGCCGGCATCATGGCCCGGACCGCCTGCGGCACCAGGACGTACGTCATCACCTGGGTCTTGCGCATGCCGAGCGCGTACGCCGCCTCCCGCTGGCCGCGCGCCACCGCGCCGATGCCGGTGCGGAACACCTCGGCGAGCACGGAGCCGTTGTAGAGGGTCAGTCCGGCGACGAGCGCGGGCAGCGGCTGGACCTTGAGCGCCACGAAGATGAAGAAGATCATCACGAGGACGGGCATGGCCCGGAAGAACTCCACGAGCAGCGTGCTGGTCCACCGGAAGACCCGGTGCTCGGAGAGCCGCCCGACGGCGAGGATGCCACCGAGCACGAGCGACAGCACCGAGGCGTACGCGAACGCCTTCAGGGTGTTGCCGAGCCCCCGCAGCAGCAGTTCCTGAATTCCCTTGTAGAGAAAGGGACTCCACTTGGTGGAGGTGAACTGGCCGGTGTCGAACAGGAGATAGACGATCCAGGCGATCAGACCGAGGATCACGACGGTCCCGATCAGCCCGTAGGTCAGATGGCGGCGGCGGGTGCGCGGCCCCGGGATGTCGTAGAGCGCGGAGGAGGCGGTGGTCATCGGGCGACTCCATAGCGCTTCTCCAGGTAGTGGAAGAGCGCGCTGATGGCGAGGGTGATGATGAGGTAGCCGACGGCGATCCAGACGAAGGTCCAGATGATGTTGAAGCCGAGCTCGCTCAGGGTCTTGTAGGTGCCGAGGAGTTCGGTGACGCTGAACGCCCCGGCGATGGCGGAGTTCTTGGCGAGGGCGATCAGGGTGGAGCCGACCGGCGGGATGACGCTGCGGAACGCCTGCGGCAGGACGACGGCGCCAAGGGTCTGGGTGAAGGTCATGCCGAGGCTGCGGGCGGCCTCGCCCTGCCCGAGCGGCACGGTGTTGATGCCGGAGCGCAGCGCCTCGCAGATGAACGCGGAGGTGTAACAGCCGAGCGCGAGGACCGCGAACAGCTTGAAGGGCAGCACGACGCCGAAGCGGGGCAGGCCCAGGATCACGGCGAAGAAGAGCAGGGTGAGCGGGGTGTTGCGCAGCAGGGTGACCCACACGGTGCCGAAGACCCGCAGGGAGCCGACCGGGGCGACCCGGAAGCCGGCCATGAGGAAGCCGAGGACGAGGGCCAGCACACCGGCGTAGACGGTGAGTTCGACGGTGCCGAGAAAGCCTTCGGCGTAGGTCGAGAAATTTTCGGTCAGGACGTCCATGGGAGGGCGGTGTTCCTTCCTCAGGTCGCCGGGTAGCGGTCGACGGGGGGCGGCGTGGGCGCGGGCACCCCGGACAGACCCAGGGTCGCTTCGAACGCCTTCTTCCAGTCGCCGTTCTTCTGGTGGGCGACGATGGCGTCGTCGAGGGCGAACCGCAGCGCGTTGTCGTTGCGCGGGACGCCGATGCCGTACGGCTCCTTGGAGAACGGTTTGCCGACGAGCTTGAGTTCGCCGGGGGCCTTGGCGGCGAAGCCCATGAGGATGGCGTCGTCGGTGGTCACCACGTCGACCTGGTAGGTGAGCAGGTTGTCGACGCAGATGGAGTAGGTGTCGTAGCCGACGAGTTGGGCCTTCGGGTAGTCGGCCTTGATCCGCTGGTACGGGGTGGATCCGGTGGCCGAGCAGACCCGGCGGCCGGCCAGGTCCTGCGGCCCGTGGATGTCGTTCTCGTCGGTGCGTACGAGCAGCGACTGGCCGGCCATGAAGTAGGGCCCGGCGAAGCCGACGAGCTTCTTGCGGTTGGCGTTGATGGTGTAGGTGCCGACGTAGTAGTCGATCTGGCCGTTCTGCAGGGCCGTCTCCCGGTTGGCGGAGGCGATGGTGCGGAACTCGATGCCGGCCGGGTCGAAGCCGAGGGAGGCGGCCATCATCCGGGCGATCTCGATGTCGAAGCCCGAGTACACCCCCGTCGCGGGGTCCTTCTCGCCCATGTAGGGCTGGTCCTCCTTGGCGCCGACGATCAGGTGCCCGCGCCGCTTGGCCCGGGTCCAGGTCGGCGAGTCCGGCAGGCTGAAGTTCGTCTGTACGTGGTAGACGGGCAGCTTGCCGGGCTCGGGGCCCTTGACGGGCGGGCTGCCCTCCCGGCCGCAGCCGCCGGCGGCGAGCGCGGCGGCCAGCAGGAGGGCGAGCGCGGCCAGGGTTCGTTTCGTACGGTGCATGGCTCCCGCTCCGCTCAGTGCTTGAGGATCTTGGAGAGGAAGTCCCGGGCCCGCTCGCTGTTCGGGGCGGTGAAGAAGTCCTCGGGCGCGCGGTCCTCGACGATCCGGCCGTCGGCCATGAAGACGACCCGGTTGGCGGCGGAGCGGGCGAAGCCCATCTCGTGGGTGACGACGACCATGGTCATGCCGTCCCGGGCGAGCTGCCGCATGACCTCCAGGACCTCGTTGATCATCTCGGGGTCGAGAGCGGAGGTCGGCTCGTCGAAGAGCAGTGCCTTGGGGTCCATGGCGAGGGCGCGGGCGATGGCCACGCGCTGCTGCTGGCCGCCGGAGAGCTGGGACGGGTACTTCTCGGCGTGGGCGGCGAGCCCGACCCGTTCGAGGAGTTCGCGGGAGCGCCGATCGGCCTCGTCCCTCTTGCGCTTGCGGACCTTCATCTGCGCGAGGGAGACGTTGGCGAGGACGGTCTTGTGCGCGAAGAGGTTGAACGACTGGAACACCATGCCGACTTCGGCGCGCAGCCGGGCGAGTGCCTTGCCTTCCTCGGGGAGGGGTTCTCCGTCGATGAGGATCTCCCCCGACTCGACGGACTCCAGGCGGTTCATCGCCCGGCAGAGCGTCGATTTGCCGGAGCCGGAGGGTCCGATGACGACCACCACCTCGCCCCTGCCGACGGAGAGATGGATGTCCTGAAGAACGTGCAACGTACCGAAGTGTTTGTTGACGCCCCGCAGTTCGATCAACGGATCGGCGACGGCCATGTGCTGCCCTGCCCCTGTGAGTTCCAGCTGCTCTCGAGTCAGCGCAAGCTATCCGGGGCGAATTAGGACTTCACAGTCGACACGCACGAAAGGGTCATAAGCCGTATTTACCCAAAAGGGTGGCGGTCGTGCCGGGGCAGGGCGCGGGACGGGGTCAGTGCTCGGCGGCCTCGGCGTAGACCTGGGACAGCTCCGGGCTTCCGGTGGTGGCCCAGTCGAGTCCGGCCGCCACCACGTCGAACTCCCGGCCCGAGGCGAGCCGGACCACCGGCTGACCGTCCGGACGCAGATCCCAGGAAGCGCCGGGGACGGTACGGACGACGACCGTGCCGAGATAGAGACCGGCGTCGTTGCCGATCCAGGGCAGTTCCTCGGGGTCGTCGCGCCAGCGGGGCGGGAGCTGGTCGAGGGCGCTCAGCGAGAGAGGGGTGTCGTCGAGCCGTACCCCGGCCCCCTCGGCACGGGCGCGCAGCAGCTCGCACTCGGCCAGCAGTTCGGCCGCCCCTTCCGGGTCCCGGTCGAAGACCGAGACGAGTGGGGACCGTTCGGCCTGGTGACGGCTGCGCCAGTTGCCCAGGAAGGGAATCTCCATCAGGACAGCGTCCCACCGCGCCCCGCCGGGCACCACCCGGCGCGCGCGGCCGGGCGGCGGCCCGCCCGGCCTCGTACAACGACCGTACGAAAACGATCACACCTGGTCGAAGACCGTCACACGTCGAGGTCGACGACCACGGGGGCGTGGTCGGAGGCTCCCTTGCCCTTACGCTCCTCGCGGTCGACGTAGCTGTCCTTGACGGCGTCCGCGAACGGCTTGTTGCCGTAGACCAGGTCGATGCGCATGCCCTTGTTCTTCGGGAAGCTCAGCTGGCGGTAGTCCCAGTACGTGTACGGGTGGTCGTACTTCAGCGGGCGCGGCACCACGTCGCCCAGGCCCGCCTCGCGCAGCGCGGCGAGCGCGGCCCGCTCGGGCTCGGTGACATGGGTGGCGCCCTCGAAGGCGGCGATGTCCCAGACATCGTCGTCGGCCGGCGCGATGTTGTAGTCGCCGAGCACCGCGAAGGGCCGCTCCCCCGCCGCGTCGTCGGCGACGGCCGCCTTCAGGGCCTCCAGCCAGCGCAGCTTGTACGCGTAGTGCTCGTGGGCCACCTCGCGGCCGTTCGGCACGTACACCGACCACAGACGGATCGGACCACAGGTCGCCGAGATGGCGCGGGGCTCCTGCGCGCCGTCGTAGTCGGGGCCGCCGGGCAGGCCGGTGACCACGTCCGCGAGGCCGACCCGGGAGACCAAGGCGACCCCGTTCCACCGGCCGGTGGCGTTGACCACCGACTCGTACCCCAGCTGCCGCAGCTCCTCGGCGGGGAACTGCTCGGCGGTGCACTTGGTCTCCTGGACGCACAGCACGTCGGTGCCGCTGCTCTCCAGCCAGGCCAGCAGCCGGGGCAGCCGCGCGGTGATCGAATTGACGTTCCAGGTGGCGATGCGCATGTCCGCAAGCCTACTGGCGGGCACCGACAGCCGCGGTCCGTCCGGGGCGCGGGGCGCGGCCCGGAGCCGTCAGAGCCGCACCGACTCGCCCGGGGCGAGGCGGTGGTGGTCGGTGCCGCCGAGAGCGCCGATCTGCCCGTCGTAGATCGGGCGGGCCAGGTCGGTCAGGAGCGCGTCGTGGACGTCGTACGCGCGCGTGGGCCGCACCTCCCGGACGTAGTCGATCACCTCGGAGATCTTGTTCCACGGGGCCATGACCGGAAGGAACAGAGTCTCCACGGGCCGGTCCGGCACGGTGAGCGCGTCGCCGGGGTGGAACAGGGCGTCGTCGACGAGGAAGCCGGTGTTGGTGACGCGGGGGATGTCCGGGTGGATCACGGCGTGCAGTTCGCCGTGCACCTGGATGTCGAAGCCGGCGGCCGTGAAGGCGTCGCCGTGGCCGACGGTGTGGATCCGCCCCGGGAAGGCGGCCGTCAGCTGCTCGGCGACGCTGCGCGGCGTCCACACCTCGGCGGCCGGATTCGCCTCCAGGGCGGCCCGCAGCCGGCCCTCGTCGAAGTGGTCGGCGTGCTCGTGGGTGACCAGGAGGACGTCGGCGCCGAGCGCGGCGTCCTCCTCGGTGAACATCCCCGGGTCGATGACGAGCGCCCGCCCGTCCTTCTCCAGGCGGACACAGGCGTGCGTGTTCTTCGTCAGCTTCACGGCCGCAGCCTACGCTTGCGGTGTGGTGTCCTCCTTGATCACCCGGCCGACGACGCGCAGCGCGCTCTCGGCGGCGGGCAGCCCGCAGTAGACGGCGGTCTGGAGCAGGATCTCCCGCAGCTCACCGGCGGTCAGCCCGCTGCGCAGGGCGGCCCGGGTGTGGTCGGCGAGCGAGTCGTGGTGCCCGCCGGCGATCAGCGCGGCGAGGGTCACGGCGCTGCGGGTGCGGCGGTCGAGCCCGTCGCGGCTCCATACCTCACCCCAGGCGTAGCGGGTGGCCAGGGTCTGGAAGTCGGCGGCGAAGGGATCGGCGAGGGTCTCGTCGACATGGGCGTCGCCGAGCATCTCCCGGCGCAGCTTGAGCCCGCGCTCGTACACGTCCGGGCGGGCCGTCGCGTCGTCCTCGGCGGGGGCCATCGGGGCGATCTCGCCGACCGGTACGACGGGCGCGGAGGCCTGCGGCATCTGCGGGACCGCCGGGTCCTGCGGGCTCGGGACGGCGACCGGTGCGGGCACCACGGTCAGGCCGCCGTGGGTGTCCTGGCCGAGCGGGGCGAAGTGGCCGGCGAGCAGCTCGGTGACGGCCGAGGGCTGCTCGACGGGGGCCAGATGAGACGCGGCGGGGACGACGGCGAGCCGGGCGTCCTGTATGCCGGCGACGAGGGTACGGGCCTCGGCGGGTCCGGTGATCGCGTCCTCGGAGCCGACCAGGACGAGGGCGGGAACGCCGATCCGGCCCAGGGACTCCCGGACGTCGAAGACGGCGAGCGCCTCGCAGGCGGCGATGTAGCAGCCGGGGTCGGTCGTACGGACCATCTGCACGGCCCAGTCGACGATGGCGGGCTGGGCCGCGGCGAAGGTGGGGGTGAACCACTGCTCGGGCGCGGTACGGGCCATCGGCTCCAGGCCGTTGGCCCGGACCATCACGGCGCGCTGGCGGAACTCGTCGGCGCTGCCGAACCGGGGCGAGGCGGCGACGAGCACGAGCGAGGCGACCCGGTGCGGGGCGCGCAGGGCGAGGTCCATGCCGATGGCACCGCCGAGCGAGCAGCCGGCGTAGCCGAAGCGCTGGATGCCGAGTTCGTCGAGGGTGGCGAGCAGCCGGTCGCCGAGCTCCGCGACGGAGCTGGCGGGCTGGGCGGGCGCGCCGCCGTGGCCCGGCAGGTCGAACCGGACGACCCGCCAGTCGCGGATGAGTTCCGGTATCTGCCGGTCCCACATGTGCCAGGTGGTGCCGAGGGAGGGCCCCAGGACCAGGACCGGTGCGTCCTCTCGTCCGTCGACGCGGTATTGCAGGGTGTTCGTCGGTGTCTCGCTCACCCGCTAGACCCTCTCATTTCTCATGCGGTCTCTCATCGCCGGGTCAAACCTAGCGTCACTCGCACCGGCTGGGCGGCAGGTTCGGAGCGGATCCCTCCTCGGGTGCGCACACTTCCTCCTCGATACGTTCACCAAGGCCGCCCCGGGCGGGCACGGTCGCCCCCTCCGAGGGCGCCGGCCGCGGGAAAGCGAACCTCGCGCTCCCGGTCCCGCGGGGCTCAGGGGGACGTCGTCGAGACCACGTACACGCGCGGGAAGGCCGGGTCGGTCAGGTCGACCGTGATGTCGCGGGTGGGCCGGGGCGGCTCGTGGGCGACCGTGGCGCCGGCCCAGCGGTGGGACGGCACGAAGTTCCAGCCGACGATGTCCGCGTCGCGCCCGCTCACGCTGACCTCGCCGGACTTCAGCGCGGCGCGGCTGCCGCCGCTGTCGGCCAGGTAGGCGTCCAGACCGCCCGCCGTGGTCGTGAACTGGACGTACAGCCGGCTCGTCTTCCAGTTGCTGGTCTCGTAGTAGGCGACGTTCCAGGCACCGGACGGGATCGGGACCTCGAAGACGCGGCGCTTCATCTGGGAGGGCCGGTTGTCCTGGAGGCCGACGGGCGAGGACTCGCGTTCCTTGTCGATGCCGCTGTCGCGGCTCTGGTCCGCCGAGATCACCAGATAGCCGGCCGGGATGCCGATGAGCAGGACGATGGTGAGCAGGGTGAGGAAGCGGCGGCGCAGCATATGCCGCCGCTCCTCCGGAAGCCGCCCCTCCCCCGCGGGCCGACCCGCCGGAGCGGCGGCCGGGGACGACATCGGGGACGCGGGCGATGCCTGGTTCGGCACGGTGGTCCGCTGCCGGGACGCGGTCATGAGCGCGGGTCCTCGGAGGCCGCATCGGGGCCGCGGTCGGCCGCCGTGCCCCCGCCGCGCAGCGCCTGGGTGTAGCGCCCGTACCGCTCGTAGCGCTCCACCCGGCGCCGGTTGGCGCGGCGGAAGCGGCGGGCGACCAGCCGGGCGAGGTCGGCGGCGCCGACCATGCCGGCCTCGGGACCGAGCTGGGCGCGGGCGATCCGGGCCTCGGGGCGGTAGCCGCGGCCGGTGAGGTGGCGGCGGAAGGCGTCCCGGGCGGGGGCGATGAGCAGGTCGTCGGCGGCCGAGACGCCGCCGCCGATGACGAAGCAGGACGGGTCGAGGGCGGCGGCGAGGTTGGCGATGCCGACGCCGAGCCACTGGCCGATGTCCTGGAGGAGTTCGACGCACATGGCGTCGCCCTCGCGGGCCAGCTCGGTGATGAGCGGGCCGGTGATGTCGGGGACGTGGCCCTTGACGCGTTCGATGATCCCGTACGCGACCGGGGAGTCGGCGGCGGCCAGTTCGCGGGCCTCGCGGACCAGGGCGTTGCCGGAGCTGTACTGCTCCCAGCAGCCGCGGTTGCCGCAGGGGCAGCGGTGGCCGCCGGGCACGACCTGCATATGCCCGAATTCGCCGGCGACCCCGTACTTGCCGCGCTTGACCTGGCCGTCCTCCAGGATCGCGCCGCCGATGCCGGTGCCGAGCGTGATCATGACGAGGTGGTCCTCGCCGCGTCCGGCGCCGAAGCGCCACTCGGCCCAGGCGGCGGTGTTGGCGTCGTTGTCCACCATGACGGGGACGGCGAGCCGGGTCTGGAGGGAGTCGCGCAGCGGCTCGTTGCGCCAGGCCAGGTGGGGGGCGAAGAGCACCGTGGACCGGTCGGCGTCGACCCAGCCGGCCGCGCCGATGCCGACGGCGTGCACGTCGTGCCGGTCGGAGAGATCCAGGACCAGCTCGACGATGGTGTCCTCGACGACCTTGGGGCTCTTGGACTTGTCGGGCGTCTCGGTGCGGAGCTTCTCCAGGATGTTGCCGTCCGCGTCGACGACGCCGGCCATCACCTTCGTACCGCCGATGTCGATGCCGACGGTCGGCACCCGGGGCGCCGTCAGATGAGAGCGCCGTTCCCGGGTGCCGACGGTCCGCAGGACCGTGCCGCGGGCGGCGCCCCGGTGGGTGAGATCGCGGTAGGTACTCATCGGGTCGATTCTGCCAGGTGGGGTGGAAGGGGCGCGTCAAGAACCGGCAGGACCGGACGGCCGTTCGAGCTCGTGCCGCAGGTCCTCCAGCTCGGTGCCGCCCGCCATCTGGCGGGTCAACTCGTCCAGGGTGATCGAGCCCTTGGTGTGGCTGCCCGCCATGGCACCCCGCTTGAGCAGCACGAACCGGTCGCCGACGAGGTAGGCGTGGTGCGGGTTGTGAGTGATCAGGACCACGCCGAGACCCTGGTCACGCGCGGCGGCCACATACTTCAGGACCACACCGGACTGCTTCACACCGAGCGCGGCGGTCGGCTCGTCGAGGACGAGGACCTTGGCGCCGAAGTGGACGGCCCGGGCGATGGCCACGCACTGGCGTTCACCGCCGGACAGGGTGCCGATGGGCTGGTCGACGTCCCGCAGGTCGATGCCCATGCGCAGCAGGGCGGTACGGGTGGTCTTCCGCATCAGCGCCACGTCGAGGCGCTTGAAGGGACCCGTGCCGCGGGTGGGCTCGGAGCCGAGGAAGAAGTTGCGCCACACCGGCATCAGCGGGACGACGGCGAGGTCCTGGTAGACGGTGGCGATCCCGCGGTCGAGCGCGTCGCGCGGGTTGACCAGGGTCACCTCCTCGCCTTCGATGCGGAAGGTCCCGGCGTCGTGCCGGTGCAGTCCGGCGACGATCTTGATCAGGGTGGACTTGCCGGCACCGTTGTCGCCGAGGACGCAGGAGATCTCCCCCGCGTTCACCTCCAGGGAGACCCCTTCGAGGGCGCGGATGTTGCCGTAGTACTTGCTGACCGCGTCGAGCTCGACGAGCGGAGCCGCGGCGGCCCCGGCCTCGCCGGATGCCGCGGGGGTCGGGGTCGTCGTCACTTGGTGGCCTCCACGCGCTTGCGGATCCAGGCGTTGAGCAGGGTCGCGAGGAGCAGCATGGCGCCGAGGAAGAACTTGAACCAGTCCGGGTTCCACTCGGCGTACACGATGCCCTTGCTGGTCATGCCGAAGATGACCGCGCCGACGGCGGAGCCGATCGCGGAGCCGTAGCCGCCGGTGATCAGACAGCCGCCGATGACGGCCGCGATGATGTAGATCAGCTCGTTGCCGACGCCCTCGCCGGACTGGACGACGTCGAACGACATCAGGAGGTGCTGGCCGGAGATCCAGGCGCAGAAGGCCACGCCCATGTAGAGGCCGATCTTGGTCTTGAAGACCGGGACGCCGACCGCGCGGGCGGCGTCGGCGCCGCCGCCGACCGCGAAGATCCAGTTGCCGAAGCGGGTGCGCAGCAGGATCCAGGTGGCGAGCGCGACCAGCACGAACCACCACAGGATGGTGACGCGCAGCTCGACGCCGCCGATGGTGACGTGGGACGCGAAAAGCTTCTGCGCGGAGTCGAAACCCTCCATGTCGGCGATCGACTTGGTGGAGACGGTGCCGCTGATCAGCTTGGTGAGACCGAGGTTCAGGCCGGTCAGCATGAGGAAGGTGCCGAGCGTGATGATGAAGCTCGGCAGCTTCGTGCGGGTCAGCATGAAGCCGTTGAACGCGCCGATGGCGAGCGTGACGAGCAGCGAGACGCCGATGCCCACCCACACGTTCGCGGTCATCTGGTAGCTGAACATCGAGGAGACCAGCGCCGAGGTGGTCACGAGGACGCCGGCCGACAGGTCGAACTCGCCGCCGATCATCAGCAGCGCCACCGGGACGGCCATGATGCCGATGGTGGACGCCGCGTACAGCACGGTGCCGAGGCTGGAGGCGCGCAGGAAGCTGTCGGCGACCACCGAGAAGAAGACGAAGACGGCGATGGCGCCGACGACCGAGCCCAGCTCGGGGCGGGCCAGCAGCTTCTTCATGGGCGAGGTGCGCAGCAGCCGCTCGTCGACGTGGTCGACGCCCGCGGGCTCGGGTGGCGCGGCGGCGCTCATCGGGTGCCCCGCTCCGCGTAGTCCTTGAGCGCCGCGGCCTGGTCCTTGGTGATGATCTGCGGGCCGGTGAGGACCGGCTTGCCGCCGCCGAGGACGTTGGCGTTGTACTTGTACAGCCAGAGCAGGTCGACGGCCTCGTAGCCCTGGAGGTAGGGCTGCTGGTCGACGGCGAAGCCGAGGGTGCCGGCCTCGAGGGCGGCGGCGACCTTGGCGTTGAGGTCGAAGGTGTCGATCTCGGCCTTGCTGCCGGCGGTCTTCTTCGCCTGGACGGCGGCGTCGGCGAACGGCGCGCCGAGGGTCACGACGGCGTCGATGGACGGGTCGGACTGGAGCTTGGCGAGGATGGACGCCTGGACGTCGGGCATGTTGGTGCCGTCGACGTACAGGTTCTGCATCTCGCCGCCGAAGGTCTTCTTGGCGCCGGCGCAGCGCTGCTCGTGGCCCACGTTGCCCTGCTCGTGCAGGATGCACAGGGCCTTCTTGCTGCCCCGCTTGTCGAGCTCCTCGCCGACGGCCTCGCCGGCGACGGTCTCGTCCTGGCCGATGTGGGTGAGCGCGCCGAACGCCTTGGACGCGTCGGCCCCGGAGTTCACCGTGATCACCGGGATGCCGGCCTTGACGGCCTTCTCGACGGCGGTCTTCATCGCGTCGGGCTTGGCGAGGGTGACGATGAGACCGTCGACCTTCTTGGCCACGTACGAGTCGATGAGCTGGGCCTGCTGCTGGGCCTCGTCGCTGTGCGCGTAGAGGAAGTTGATGTTGTCCTTGACGGCGGCCTGCTTGGAGCCGTTCTGGACGATGTCCCAGAAGGTGTCGCCGTCGCCCGAGTGGGTGACCATGGCGAAGGTCCACCGGGGGGTGTTCACGGCCGCCCGCCCCTGGGCCGCGGCCGCCTTGCGGGCGTCCTCCGCTCGCTTGCCACCGGTGCTGCTGCAGCCTGCGAGCGCGGCGGTCAGCGCCACCGCGAGCACGGCGCCGACGGCCGCGCGTACCCCTCCTGTACGAACCCTGGTCACGAAGCCGTGCCCTCCTTTGTGTCCTTCTGCGTGCATTGCAGTATCGGTCATGGGGGTCGCGCCGATCTTCAGCGGGGCCCTGCGGGTGTCCTTGCCGGCCCGCTTCGGCCCTGACGCGGCGACACCGGTCCAGGGTCGCGCATCGGGCGGCCTCCGCGGCCGCCCCGGCGGGGATCCCGGGGGAATACCGGGGCCGTGCCCCAGGGGCCCGCGGGCGTACGGGGAGCGGCGGGCGCCCTGGTCCGGCGGACGGGGCCACCGGCCCGTACGTGACGAGTGCCACGGCCGGCGGGGCACCCGACGTCCCGCACGGGTCGCCTCGGCACCGGGCCGCCGGGGTCCGCGGACGGACGGGGCGGCCGCGGCGACGGAGGTGGGCCGGGCACGGACACGGTCGGGAAGGTTAGCCCTGGTGGCGGGGTACGGGAAGACGGAGCGTCCGGACACCCGGACGGCTACCCGGAATGGTATCCGGATATGGCGGGCGGTTTGGGGCGCATGGGGCGGGCGCCCACGAGTGACCGAGGGAGCGATTTCCTCCCCTTCACCCCGCTGTCGCGTCATATGCCAGGCATTTCCTTGACACCCGGGGTGATCCACACCACCTTGGGGCCATGCGGATCGGACTGATCGGAACGGGACGGATCGGCGCCTTCCACGCGGAGGTGCTGGCGCGGCATCCGCAGGTCGGGGCGCTGGTCCTCGCGGACGCGGACACCGAGCGGGCCGCCGGGGTGGCGGGCGCGCTCGGGGCCGACGCGGCGCCGTCGGTCGACGCGCTGTTCGACCACCCGCTGGACGCGGTGGTGATCGCCTCGGCGACGGCCGCGCACGCGGAGCTGATCGGACGGGCCGCGGCGGCCGGGCTGCCGGCTTTCTGCGAGAAACCGATCGCGCTCGACGTGCCGCGGACGCTCGCCGCGCTGGAGGCGGTGGCGGCGGCCGGGACCGAGCTGCAGCTGGGGTTCATGCGGCGCTTCGACGCCGGGTACCGGGCGGCGCGCGAGGCCGTCGCGGCGGGGCGGCTCGGCCGGCTGCACACCGTACGGGCGGTGACCTCCGACCCGGCGCCGCCGCCGGCCGCGTACCTGCCGCTGTCCGGCGGACTGTTCCGGGACTGCATGGTGCACGACATCGACATCGTGCGCTGGGTGACCGGCCGGGAGGTCGTGGAGGTGTACGCGACGGGGTCGGACGCGGGGCCGGCGATGTTCCGCGCGGCCGGGGACGTGGACACGGCGGCGGCGCTGCTCACGCTCGACGACGGCACCCTGGTGTCGGCGACCGCGACGCGCTGCAACGGCGCGGGGTACGACGTACGGATGGAGCTGGCCGGCGAGCGGACCCAGCTGGTGGTCGGCCTGGACGGGCGGACCCCGGTGGAGTCGCTGGAGCCGCGGGGGCCGGCGGCGCCCGGGAAGCCGTGGCCCGGTTTCCTGGAGCGGTTCGCGCCGGCGTACGAGGCGGAGCTGGACGCGTTCGTCGGGCTGGTGCGCGGCGAGCGGGACAATCCGTGCGACGGGCGGGAGGCGCTGACGGCGCTGCGGATCGCGGAGGCGTGCGCGCGCTCGCGCCGGGAGCACCGGCCGGTGCGGGTCGCGGAGATCCCGGCGGGCTGAACGGCCCCGTGGAGGGCGGCCGGCGGAGTCCGGTTCCCCGGACCGGCCGCCGCGGGGTGCGCGACGGCCGGGCCCGGGGCCGGGGTTCACCAGAGGACGGGCAGGTGGCGGGGGCCGCGGATCAGGATGCTCGGCATCCATTCCAGCGGGGGCGCCTCGGGGTCGAGGGCCAGCCGGGGGAAGCGTTCGAGCAGGGCGCGGACGGCGATCTCGCCCTCCAGGCGGGCCAGCGGCGCGCCCAGGCAGAAGTGGATGCCGTGGCCGAAGCCGAGGTGGCCGCGCGTGTCGCGGTGGATGTCGAAGCGGTCGGGCTCGGGGAAGCGGCTGGGATCGCGCCCGGCGGAGGCGATCCCGACGACGGCGACGGACCGGGCCGGGATGACCGTGTCGCCGATGGTGACGTCCTCGCGGGTGAAGCGGTACGTGGCCGTCTCCACCGGCCCGTCGTGCCGCAGGACTTCCTCGATCGCCCCCGGCAGCAGCCCGAAGTCGGCTCGCACGGCCGCCAGTTGCTCGGGGTGGGTGAGCAGCAGCCGTACGGTGGTACCGATGAGGTTCGCGGTGGTCTCGTGCCCGGCGACGATCAACAGCTGGGCGAGTCCGCGCAGTTCGGGCAGCGAGAGCCGGTCGCCGTCCTCGGCGCGGGCGGCGATGAGCGCCGACAGCAGGTCGTCGCCCGGTCCGGCGGCCCGCTTGTCCTCGATGAACGTGTCGAGGTAGGCGGCGAAGCCCTTGATGGCCTCTTCCTCGGCCACGGCGCCGCTGGGCGCGACGATCTCGTGCGACCAGGCCCGGAAGGTGTCGCGGTCGGCGACGGGCACCCCGAGGAGTTCGCAGATGACGGTGATGGGCAGCGGGAAGGCGAAGGCGTCGACGAGGTCGCCGCGCCCGGCCGGAGCCATCATGTCGAGGAGTTCGTCGGCCAGTTGACGCACCCGCGGCCGCAGCGCCTCGACGCGGCGGCCGGTGAACTCGCGCGCGACGAGCTTGCGCAGCCGGGTGTGGTCGGGCGGGTCGGCCGCGAGCAGGTGGGGGCCGATGATCTCGACCTCCGGCGGGACGAACCCGGTGAAGGCGCCGTCCTTGGTGAACCGCTGGTCGGTGAGGGCGGCGCGGGCCTCGTCGTACCCGACGATCAGCCAGGCCGGCGAGCCCTCGGGGGTGATGATCTCGTGGACCGGGCCGGACGCGCGGAGGGCGGCGTAGTGCGGGTGGGGGTTCGCGGTGAACTCCGGGCCGTACTCCCGCAGATCGATGACCGTCATGCTCGACCTCTCTCCAGACTGGGGGGCTGTCCCGGGCGGATCGGGTGAAACCGACCTTAGGCTCCCTGATCGCTGTCAGGAAGGTCGACCAGGCCGGCGTCGTGGACGAGCAGCGCGATCTGGACACGGTTGTTGAGGCCGAGTTTGGCCAGCACCCGGGAGACGTGCGTCTTGACGGTGGGGACGCTCATGTAGAGCGCGGCGCCGATCTCGGCGTTGGTGCGGCCCTGGCCGACGGCGAGGGCGACGTCGCGCTCGCGCGTCGCGAGGGAGTCGAGGCGGCGCAGGGCGGCGGCGCGGCGGGGCGGTCCGGCCTGCGGTCCGGCCTGTGGCCCGGTCGCCTCGCCGGCGGGGTCCGGGTGCCGGACGACGTGCGTCATCAGCTGGCGGGTGACGGCCGGGGAGAGCACGGGGTCGCCGGCCGCCACCCGCCGTACGGCGGTGACGATCTCGGCGGGCGGGGTGTCCTTGAGGACGAAGCCGGCGGCGCCGGCGCGCAGGGCGCGCAGGACCTGTTCGTCGGCGTGGAAGGTGGTGAGGACGACGACCTCGGGCGCGCCGGGCCGGACGCGGAGCCGTTCGGTGGCGGTGAGGCCGTCGGTCCGCGGCATGCGGATGTCCATGAGGACGACGTCGGGGGCGAGCCGGTCGACGAGGCCGGGGACCTCGTCGCCGTCGGCGCCCTCGCCGACGATCGCGATGTCCTCGGCGCCGCCGAGCATCAGGGCGAGGCCCCCGCGGACCAGGGGGTCGTCGTCGACGATGAGCAGCCGGATGGTCATACGGGCCACGGTAGCCAGGCGTGCAGGGCGAAGCCGCCGTCGGGGGCGGGTCCGTGGGTCAGCCGGCCGCCGGCGAGGGTGGCGCGTTCGGTGAGTCCGATGAGGCCCTGGCCGGAGCCGGGGACGTGCGGGACCGGCCCGGTGGGGGCGGGGTTCGCGACGTCGAGGGTGAGCCCTTCGCCGGGGCGGCCGCGCAGCGTGAGGGTGACCTCGGCGCCGGGCGCGTGCTTGCGGGCGTTGGTCAGGGCTTCCTGGGCGATCCGGTAGACGGTGCGGCCGGTGGCGGCGGGGACGGCGCCGGGCTCGGTGACGGTGGAGTCGAGGACGACCTTCATGCCGGCCTCGCGGACTTCGGCGACGAGGCTGTCGAGGGTGACGAGGGTGGGCTGGGGGCGGTTGGCGGCGCCGCCCTCCTCGTCGGGGGCGCGCAGCACGCCGATGATCTCGCGCAGGTCCTGGAGGGCTTCGTGGGCGCTGTCGCGGATGACGCCGGCGGCGCGGGCGACCTGCGCGGGCGGGGCGTCGGGGCGGAACTCCAGGGCGCCCGCGTGCACGCTGAGCAGGGTGAGCCGGTGGGCCAGGACATCGTGCATCTCGCGGGCGATGGCCTCGCGGGCCTGCCGCTGGGCCTGTTCGGCGCGCAATCCGGCCTCGGCCTCGGCGCGTACGGCCCGGTCGCGCAGCGCCTCGACGAGCTGGCGGCGGGAGCGCACCAGCATGCCCCAGGCGGTGACGAGGAGGATGAGGACGACGCCGATGCCGATGCCGAGGATGTTGCTGGTGCCGGGCTCGGGGCGGACGAAGACCTGGACGGTGGAGGTGCCGACGGCGAGCAGCCCGATCCAGGCGACCTCGCGGAAGGGGCGGCGTACGGCCACGCTGAACAGCGCGGCGAGCAGGGCGCCGCCGGCGGTGGGCGCGAAGACGCTGACCACGCACAGGGTGACGGCGAGTCCGACCGGCCGGCGGCGGCGCAGCCAGACGGCGCAGCAGGCGAGCCCGCCGACGATCTGGTCGACGAGGTTGACGACCTCGCTGCTGTACTGGGCGCTGGTCTCGGCGGCGAGGACGCCGACGAGCGCGGCGAGCAGGAAGATCGCGGTGTCGACCACCCAGTCCCGTACGGTGCGCCGCGGTCGCCCCTGGTCCGGCCCGGCTCCGTCGTGGCGGGCGGCCTCGACCAGGTGGGAGGGGAACAGCCAGGTGTGGCGTTCCGGGCGTGCCGTGCGTGTCATACCCGAAATGTACGCAGCCGAGGGCGGCGGCGGAGGCGCCCGGCGGCCGGGCGATACCAAAGTCGCGGGCCCGGATACTTCGGTCGTACGGAGGGGCGCGGGCCGGATACCGGTGGCCGACGCGGGACGGGGCGGCGCCTGGCCATGATCGACGGCATGAAGAGGATTCTCGAGGTCACGGGTTTTCTGGTGATGGTCTTCGGCGTCTGCGGGATCCTCCGCGAGCTGACCGGAGGCTGGTTCAAGCTGATGGGGGTGACCCGGCTGCTGACGGATCACGTCTGGTTCCTGGAGGGGCGGGAGTTGTACGCGAACATCGTGATCGCGGCGCTCGGGCTGGTGATCATGGTGGTCTCCGACCGGGTGAAGGCCTGAGCGGCGCGAGGCCGTAGGCGATACGGCGCGGGGGACGCGGGCGACACGTCGGGGGCGTGTCGCCCGCTGGTCGTCACGGGGCGGCGCGCGAGGGAATCCGATCCCGTCAGGGCGCGGGCTCGTCCTGGCGCAGGCGGCGGAACACGTCCGGGGTGGTCCATCCGCGCAGCATGGCGCGGATGGTCGACCGGAACGCGACGTCGGCCGTGGCGGTGTCGAGGGCGCCGGCCAGTTCGAGGGTCACGAGCCCGTGCAGGGTCCCCCAGACCGACAGGGCGATCTCCGTCGCGTCGCCGGCGAGGACGGACGCGGTCAGGCCGCGGCCGATGGCGGCGAGGAGGGGACGGATCGGGTCGGCGGCGCCCACCTGCCCCGACGGTTCGAAGGACTGCACGCCGCCGAACAGCACCGTGTACAGATGCCGGTTCTCGCAGCCCCAGCGGCGGTAGGCGACACCCAGCGCGCAGAGGTCGGCGAGCGGGTCCGCGGAGGGCCGGACCGCCGACAGATCCCGGAACAGACCGGCGACCGCCCGGTCGCGCACCGCGCCGATCAGCCCGTCCTTGCCGCCGAACAGGGAGTACACCGCCGTCGTCGACGCCTCGGCGGCCGCCGCGACGGCGCGGATCGTGACCGACTCCCGCGGACGGGTGGCGAGCATCTCGGTCGCGCACTCCACGAGCCGTTCCCTGACGGCCTCGTCGTTCGTTCTCGGCCTTCCCACGCCCGGCAGCCTACCCGCCCTGGTAGCGTCGTTTTGAAACGGCGTTCTGAAACTACGTGCCGGAGGTCTGCCATGCCCCTGCCCGCTCGACGACTGTCCGCTCGACGGCTCGGCCGCACGGCGGGACGATTAGCCATGTTCCTGGGCGCCGTCGCAGCGTTGGCCGTCGCGTTCCTCGCCCTGATCGTGCTCACCGACGGGGCGGGTTCAGGGCTCGTCGCATGGGCGGCGACCCTCGGGGTGGGGGCCGCGTTCGCGCTGTGGCGGAGCCGGCGACGCGCGTGGCGGGGGCGAATGGCGCCGTTCCTGCCGGTGGCCGTCGCGGCGGCGCTGACGGCGACGGTCTGCGTCCCGGCCGTGCCGACGGCCCGCCGCCTCCCGCCCGACCTGCCGTTCGTCGCCACGCGGCACTGGACGCTGGCCACCGGCAGCCGGGTCGCGGTGTACCACTACCCGCCCGCGAACGGCGGCCCCCGGCAGCCCGTCCCGCTGGTGTACCTCCACGGCGGACCGGTCCGCGGCATCGCGGAGATCGACCACCGGTTCCTGCGGCTCCTGGCCGGCCGGGGGTACGACGTCTACGCGTACGAGCAGGCCGGCGGCGGGCGCAGCGACCTGCTCCCCCTGGCCGACTACTCGATCGCGCGGTCGGTCCGCGATCTCGCCGCCTTCGTGGACCGCCTGGGCCGGGGCAAGGCCGACGTCCTCGGCTTCTCCGCGGGCGGCACCGTCCTCACCCGGGCCGTGGCCGACCCGGCCGTCGCCGCCCGTCTGCACCGGGCGATCATCGCCGAACCCGGCCCGATGGACGGCCCCACCGCGCGCCTCGCCGGGCACAAGGGCCGGGAGTCCGCGCGGGACCTCGCCCCGGCCGTGACCGGGCCGCGATCCACGTATCTCCCCCGGTACGCCGTGGCGTTCGGCCTGATGCGGCTCGGGCTCCTCTCCCCCGGGACCGGACTGGTCGGACAGGCCGAGGGCGACAACGCCTTCACCGCCGCGGACCTCGGCAGCGACACCGCGTCCGCCTACTGCGCGCGCGACGCGCACCGCATCCCGGTCGAGAACACCGCGGACAACTTCTCCTTCAGCCCCGCCGCCAGCCTGCGCATCCAGCGGACGATCGAGGAATCACCGTCCCTCGCACCGCTGTTGAGGCGGTCTCGGACACCGGCGATGCTGATGATCGCCGAATGCTCCTCCCAGATCCGCCGGTGGGAGACCGCGGTCCTCGCCGAGGATCCCGCCATCGAGCGCACGCAGTACCTGCCGGGGGTCGGACACCGCATGTGGAACGGACTGGACGACAACGACGAGCGGGCCGCCGCCGTCATCACCGCGTTCCTGCGGGGCAGGCCCGCTCCCCTGCCCGACTATCCGACCCGTGAGGGGATCCCCGCCTTCCTGCGCGCCGGTAAATAGGGTGGAAAGACCTCTCCCGTTCACATGATCATGTGGTGTTAGTCTGTCGATCTTCAATCTTCAATCATCAGCGGAGTGGCGGTCACCCGGGTCGTGGGGACGGGGGCGGTGCCGTACGGCGCCGCCGGGTTGGGGGAACATGCGCGCAGGGCGCCCGTTGCAGGCTCTCGGTCTCTCCGCGACGGCGGAGGCCGTCTACCTCACGCTCGTGGAACGGGGTCCGCGGACCCTGGCCGAGCTCACCGACCGGCCGGCACCACCCGCCGGGCCTCCCGCGGACGACCTGACGGACGCGGTGGACGAACTCAGCGACATCGGTCTGGTCTCGCGCCGGAACGGCAGACTGACCGCCCAGCCGCCCCGCGCGGTCCTGGAGGCGGTCGCCGAGCGGCGGGCACGCCAGGCCCGGATCGCCTACGAGAGTGCGACGACACTGTCCCAGTTCTGGCTGGACCACACCGCCGGTTCGAGTTACGTCGAGGTCGTCGACACCTCCGGCCGGCCCAAGGCGGTCCAGCTCCGCGTCCACAACGAGGCCGTGGAGCAGGTGCGGGCGCTGTCGATCGGTCCGGTGGGCGGTGGGGACCGGGTCCTGGAGGTCGGCCCGGGGACGCTGGACGCGCTCGACCGGGGCATCGCCTACCGGGTGGTGTACAGCGCCAACATCCTTCAGGATCCGAAGGCGTTGGAGCTGGCGCGCGACTGCGTCGCGCACGGGGAGCAGGCGCGGGTCTTCCCGGACGTCGCCCTCAACGTGCTGGTCTGCGACGACCGTTTCGCCGTCGTGTCCGTCACCGCCCCCGACCGTTCGGGGCACCACAGCATCATCGTCCAGCCGTCGGGGCTCCTGGACGGGGTGATCGGCGTCTTCGAGTCGTACTGGCGGATCGCCGTGCCGCTGCCGCCGGCAGGTGAGACCGCGGGCAGCGAAGCCACCCCCGAGGGGCGGCAGTTGCTCAGCTATCTGAGCGCGGGGCTGACCGACGAGTCGATCGCCCGTGAACTCGGGGTGAGCGAGCGGACCGTGGCCCGGCGTATCGCCCGGCTGCAGGAGATGCTCGGCGCCAAGACCCGCTTCCAGCTCGGCGTCCAGGCCAATCGCCACGGCTGGCTGTGAACACCGGCCCGGCGGGCGGGAGTCGGGGAAACGCGAGACGGGCCGGCGGGTGTGCTCCGGCCCGTCCCACGCGGGTGTTCAGCCACGCGACCGCTCAGCCGGTCGGCCGGCGGTCGGGTGACTCACGGTCGGACGTCGTTGTCAGTTGACGTCCGGCTTGACCAGGTCCGGCAGCTTGACCTCGAACATCTTGTCCAGGGTCATCGCCGGCAGGATGTGCCCCTGGTTCGGCGCGTCGTTGGCCACGCTCGCACCCCAGTTGGAGGAGTTGAAGCGCTGGTTGGGCGTGCCGTGGTGGCCGGAGCTGGTGAAGCTGCAGTCACCGACCTGGTAGAACGACTTCTGGGTGTTGAGGACCCGGGCGGCGTTCAGGGCCTCGCCGCGGGAGTGGGTCAGGTAGTACGTGCCGAACGCGTCCGCCATCAGCTCGGTGCGGCGGGTGGCCTCCGGGCCCCTCAGGTCGCTCTCGAAGAGGTTCTTCTGGTACTGCACGTGGTGCCCGAACTCGTGGCCCAGGATGCCGCGCGGCGCGACGTCGTCCAGACCGATCGCGTTCATGCCCTGCATGATGCCGTCACCCATGATGATCCGGTCGCTGATGCCCATCGGCGCCGGGTCGTCCACCTCGCTGTAGGCGAAGGCGTTGAAGGTGAAGATCGGGTTGGCGCCGCCCTGGAGGGCCGGCTCCGAGTCGATCATCTCGATGAACAGGTCCGCCAGGTCGAGGTTGTCCGCGGGCGTGTCGCCGTACATCACGGCGAGCGTCCGGGCCAGCCGGTCACGGTCGGCGAAGACGTCCGCACCGTGCATGGGGACCATCTGGATCCGGGCCGAGTCGATGTCCCAGAAGCGCTTCAGGTTCTTCATCTCGGAAGTGAGCTTCTTGGTGTACTCGCCGTTGACACCGAAGGTGTTGCCCGCCGACTCCTTGCCGAAGACCAGCGCGTCGTAGGTCGGCGCGTCGAAGCCGCCGAAGAGGGAGAGGACGAACACCACGAACGGGTCCTGGACACCGTCGAGGAGGCCGTTGGCATACGTCGACAGGGAGGTCGTCTTGCACTGGTAGTCGCCCGGGTTGATGGCGCTGTCGCGGACCTCGGTCCACGTCGAGTCGCTCAGACCGTACTTGGCGCGGGTCGCGTCGAGGCGGGCCTGCCAGTCGGCCGGCAGCTTCGACTCGATGCGGTCGACGACCGCCTGCTGCTCCGGGGTCAGATTGGAGAGGTCGAAACCGGACCGCGGCGACTGGCTCGCCGCGGTCGGGGCGTCGGTCGTGTCGGCGGCCTGCGCGGGAAGCGACATGCCAAGGCCACAGGTCGCGGCGATCACCAGGCTCGCCGCCACGGACAGGGTCTTCTTCACGGGGTCTCCTTTCGAGGTGCCCAAGAGGGCATCCGCGGGCGCCGCCCAGTCTGTAAGGACAACTACCGGTAGTAGTACGGTCGTTCACTGTCCGAAACCGGCATGTCTGGAACCTGACAGTCCTCTGGGCGCCGCATCGCGCGGCGAAGGAGACGATCGCCGCAGGTCGGAGGCACCGTCCGGGGCACTCACCCCTTTCCCGTACACGACGGATGTCATCGAACGGTCAACCCGTGCCCCCGTTTGACGGCCCGTCGTGGACCTTCGGAGCGGGCTGCCCTTCCGGGCCAACGCCCCGGCGCCGGCGGCGCCTTGCTACTCGCCTGTCCGGCTCTGGAGCTGCAGGAGGAGGCAGATCCGGAAGGTGGCCGCGCCCCGGCCGTAGGTCAGCGCGCCCGCGGTGGCGAAGGGAAGGGAGAGAGCGAGGACGCCCAGCATCTGCGGCCAGTCGCGTTCCTCCCCGCAGAAGGATTCGCGGGCGTGCAACTGCTCACGGGGCGCGCTGACCGGAGCCTCGCAGTCCCTCTCGTGCGCCTTGGAGACGTCGACGCTGAACGGGGTGAGGAACAGGAAGGCGAACCAGGCCCACAGCAACCCGGCCACCACGAGCAGGCCGATGCCCATGCCCATGGCGGCCTGAGAGCGGTCACGCAGCTTGACGATGTCGTCGTTCGGAAGCATGGTTCCTCAACCTATCGGTCGCCCTCGTCGGCGGCTCGACGGCCCCAACTGGTGCCCCCGAGCACGAGGATGGCACCGAACAGGCCGAGGACGCCGGGGCGGTCACCGGCCAGGGCGATGCCGGCGGCGGCCGCCCACAGCGGTTCGGTGCCGAGCAGCAGGCTGACCCGGGACGGGGAGGTGCGGCGGACCGCCCACATCTGCACGAAGAAGGCGAAGAGCGTGCAGAAGACGGAGAGGAAGAGGAGTCCGGCCCACTCGCGCACTCCGAAGGCGCGTGCCGCCTCCCACGGCGCCGCCCCGCCGCCGGAACCGGAGAGTGCGGCGAGCAGCGCGAAAACGACGACGGCGGAGCCGAGTTGGACGGTGGTGAGGGAGAGCGACCCCGCCGTCCGGACGGCCTTGATACGGGACATCACGAGGACGTGCGCGGTGCGGGCGAGCGCGGCGAGCAGCATGAGCAGATCGCCGGACGAGGGCGTGGTGAAGCCGCCGCCCTGGGTGAGCAGGACGACGCCCGTGACGGACAGCGCGGCGGCGGCCAGGAAGGCGCGGGGCGGGCGGGTACGGGTGACGGCGGCCTCGGCGAGCGGCGTGAGGATCATCGTGAGGCTGATGATCAGGCCCGCGTTGGTGGCGGAGGTGTGGACGACCCCGTACGTCTCCAGCAGGAACACCCCGGCGAGGACCAGCCCGAGCAGGCCCGCGCCGCGCCACTGGGCCGCGGTCAGCGCCCGCAGCCCGCGCCATCCGGCCACGACGAGGACGGGCAGGACCACCGCGAACCGCAGGATCAGGACGGCGAGCACGGTGGAACCGGTGGTGATGCCCTTGGCGGCGAGATAGCTGCCGCCCCAGACCACCGCGACCAGCAGGACGGGCAGGTCGGTGAGCCAGGCGGGACGGCCCGGGGCACCGAGCGACGCGGGGGCGGCGACGGCCGGGGACGCGGTCATGGGCGGGGTCTCCAACGGGGTGGGGCACGGTGGAGACTTCGGCGGCTCTCACGCGGGGATGATCACCGTACCGGTCGTCTCGCACCATGCTCGGCCCCGCGCCTCGGCCCCGCGCCTCGGCCCCGCGCTCGCCCCCGTGTCGGGAGCGCGTCCGAAGCACGTCCGGGCCGCGTCCGCGTCCGCTATCCCACCGTCCCGTAGGTGGGCCGGCCCGCCTGCTCGTACGTCTGGATGGCCAGGCCCGACGCGGTGCGCCGCAGGTCGGTCAGCCGGAAGGCGGCGGGGGTGGCGCCGGCCTCGAAGAGACGGCGGCCCTTGCCGAGGACGACCGGGAAGACGCACAGGTGGAGGGTGTCGATCAGGTCGTGGGCGAGGAGCGTCCGGGCGAGGGCGGCGCTGCCGTGCATCTGGATCTCCCCGTCCAGCCGCCGCTTGAGCTCCGCGACCTCCTCGGCCACCTCGCCCCGCAGGACGGTGGTGGTGGGCCAGTCGGCCGCGGTGAGGGTGGTCGAAGCGACGTACTTGGGCAGGGAGTTGAGCTTGCTCGCGATGAGGTCGCCGGGGTCGGTCCGCTTCGGCCAGTAGCCGGCGAAGATGTCGTACGTGCGGCGGCCGAGGAGGAACGCGGTGGGCCGCGCGAACACCTCGGTGATGAAGCGGCCGAAGTCCTCGTCCCCGTACGGCATGGACCAGCCGCCGAGGTCGAAGCCGTCCCGGGTGTCCTCCTCGGGCCCGCCGGGGCCCTGCTGGACGCCGTCGAGGGTGACGAACTGGGTGAGGCTCAGGGTGGCCATGGAGTGCCCTTTCTGTCGCTGACCATCGTGTCTCACCGGGAAAGACCGCGCCCCTCGGAGAAACTCATCGGCGATACGCGTCCGTGCTTCTCGGGGAGCGAATCGCGGGCCTTTCGTGGGCCCTTCGAGGGCCGCTTCGCGTCCCGCTCCCCCGTACCGCCTCGGCGTCCGATTGCCGCCAGCGTGCCGGGCCCGCCCCGCATTTGATTGAACTCGCAACGACAAGCGCTGCACGGGAAATCGCGAGGAGTACGGAATGTCCACGATGAACGGCAAGGCGGTCCTGGTCACCGGCGGCAGCCGGGGTATCGGCGCGGCGACGGCCGTCCGGCTGGCCGAGGAGGGCGCGGACGTGGCGTTCACCTACGTCCAGGGCGAGGAGCGGGCCCGCGAGGTCACGGCCCGGATCGAGGCGGCCGGCCGCAAGGCCCTCGCCCTGCGGGCCGACGCCGCGGACGCGGGCGACGCGGCCGGGGCGGTGACGTGGGCGGCCGACGCCCTCGGCCGGCTCGACGTGCTCGTGAACAACACAGGGGTCGGCGTCCTCGGCCCGCTGGAGTCGCTCACCCTCGCGGAGGCGGACCGGGTGCTCGCGGTGAACGTGCGCAGCGCCTTCCTGGCCGCGCAGGCGGCCGCCGCGCGCATGGACGAGGGCGGCCGGATCATCACGGTCGGCAGCTGCGTCGCCCAGCGGGTGCCCGGGCCGGGCGCCACGCTGTACGCGACGAGCAAGGCCGCGCTCATCGGCCTGACGAAGGCGCTGGCGCGGGAACTGGGCGGGCGCGGCATCACCGCGAACGTCGTCCACCCGGGCCCGATCGACACCGACATGAACCCGGCCGACGGCCCGTACGCCGAGGGCCAGGCCGGCATGACGGCCCTCGGCCGCTTCGGCACCCCCGGCGAGGTGGCCGCGATGATCGCGTTCCTCGCGGGCCCGGGCGCCTCGTACGTGACGGGCGCCGAGTTCTCGGTGGACGGCGGCCACGCGGCGTAAGGCGCGCGCCCGGTCCGCCGGGCGAGGACGGTACGGCGTGGGGCCGGGGCTCACCGAGCTCCGGCCCACACGCCGTACGGACTCGCGCAGGACGTCTCACGTCCCACGCCTCGCACGGTGCCTCTCACACACAGTGCTTCTCACGCGGTGCCTCTCACGCGGTGCCCAGTGCGGCGCGCAGGACGCCGATCGCCTGGGCGAGGGCGGCCTGGGCCGCGTGGGTGTCGCGGAGGGCGTTGAGCATGACGAAGTCGTGGATGATGCCTTGGTAGCGGACGGCGGTGACGGGGACGCCGGCGGTGCGGAG
>NZ_JBEYHT010000066.1:0-41430 GCF_040635425.1 Streptomyces laurentii
ACAAAGAGGAGTGCCCGTACATGGCGATTCCAAGACTGGCACGCGTGGGGCTGTCCGGTCTGTTACTGATCGGTGGGGCCGCCGCCACCACCTCGCGGACCGCGCGGTCGAGCAGCAGGTCCTCCTGGCCCACGGCGAGCGTGACGGGGGCGAGGAGATCGTCGGAGGAAGACTTCTTGGTGGCCATCGCGTTCCAGCATCCCACGCGCCACCGACAGCCCCGTGCCGTCCCGGTCGGGCGATCGCCGAGAATGAGCGGGTGAGCGATGTGAGACACGTACTGGTGCTGCCCGACCGCGACGCGGCCGAGGAGGTCGCCGGCGAACTGGCCGACCGGTTCGGCGTCCCCGAGGAGCCGCAGCTCGTCCGCGACGCCCTGGCCGGCGAGGACGACGCCGAGGACGCCCAGTGGCTGGTGGTGGTCGAGGACCCGGACGGGCGCCTCGACCCGAAGGACCTGGACGCCCTGGCCGGTGAGTACGAGGGCTGGCTGGAAGCGCCCTAGGGGCCGCTCACCCCTCCGCCGCGGCCGGCGCCGGGCCAGGCTGGGCCGCCCCGGACTGGGGCTTCGGCAGCTCGCGCAGCCGTGCCAGCGGCGAGGGCAGCACCCACACAACGGCGAGCACGGTGCCGATCGTCGCGATCCACAGGGTGGGCCGCAGGTCGAGGGTGCTGCCGAGCAGACCGCCGGCGAGTGCGCCGAGCGGGCGGAAACCGTGGTTGAGGGTCCGGAACGCGCCCATCACCCGGGACCGTATCGCGTCGGGCACCAGCGCCATCTGCAGGGACCCGGAGGCGATGTCGACCAGCATCACGCCGACGCAGGACAGGAATTCGGCGGCGAACAGCAGACCGATGACCAGCGGCTTCGGTCCATGGGCGGCGGGCACCAGAAGCAGGGGCACGCCGAAGCCCAGGAATCCGGCCACCAGCGAGGGGCCGACGCCGATCCGCCGGACCACCGCGCTCGCGGTCGCCGCGCCGATCAGCCCGCCGATCGCCCCGGCGCTGAGTATCGCGCCCAGGACGCCCGCGCTCAGCCCCAGCCGGGTCGTCGCGTAGAGCACGAAGAGGGTGGCGAACATGAAGTTGAAGAACTGCACCGTGCCGGCGGCCGCGAACAGCGTCCGCATCGACCGGTTCTTCAGCACCCAGCGCAGGCCCTCGCTGAAGTGCCCCTTCCGCACGGGCGCGGGGGCGGGCTCGGCGGGGGCGATCCGCGCGAGGTAGGCCGCCGAGATCAGATACGTGAAAGCGTCGGCGACCAGCGCGAACGGCGCCGTCAGCACCTGCACGAGCAGTCCGCCGGCGCCGGGCCCGGCCAGCCAGGCCATCGAACGGCTGCCGTTGACCAGCGAGTTCGCCTGTACATAGCGCTCGACGGGCACCAGCGCCACGAACAGCGTCGCGTTGCACACGTCGAAGAGCACGCCGAGCGCGCCCACCGCGAAGGCCACCACGTACAACTGGCCGAGCGTCAGCATGTCCAGCAGATACGCGACGGGCAGGCTCAGCACGAGTGCCGCGCGGCCCAGGTCGGTGGCGATCATGACGCGCCGCCGCCGGGCCTGCCGGTCGGCCCAGGCGCCGAACGGCAGGTTGAGCAACAGCGCGGGCAGCAGTTCGGCGGTCTTCAGCCAGCCCATCTCGGCGGCGTCGGCCCCGAGGACGAGGACGGCGGCGAGCGGCAGCGCCATGAGCGTGATCTGGTCGCCGGCGAGCGAGACGGTCTGCCCCGTCCAGTACCGCCGGAATCCCCGCTCCCGCATCAGCGGGGGTATGCGTTCGGTCAGCGCCATCGGTCACTCCTCTCCACTGTCGGTGGGGTCGATGGGGTCGACGGATTCGGTGCCGTACGGCCCCCGCTCGACGAAGGCGATCTGCAGGACGGACACGGGCCGGGATCCCTCCGGCCGCCGCGCGAGGTCCTGCTCGCGTTCCTCGTAGGGGCGCAGCAACTCCTCGATTCCCTGGCCCAGTCCGGTCAGTTCCTCGGGGGTGAGGTGGAGCAGCGTGTCGCCGAGCCGCTCCGCCTCCTGCCATTCCCTGGGCAGGGTGTGCCGCTGCTCCAGGGCGCGGAGCGCGCGGGTCAGGTAGTGCTCCACGACGGCCGTGCTGAGGGCGGCCGCCGCCTGCGCGACCGCGGGGTTCTCGTCGGCGTCCGACCACTCGGTGAACCGGGCCGTCGCCCGCCAGGGCTTCTCCCGCCCCTTGCCGCCCGGCGCCTGCTCGACCAGCCCGTACTTGGCGAGTATCCGCAGGTGGTACGAGCAACTGGCGACCGACTCCCCGGTCAGCTCGGCGGCCCGGGTGGCGGTGAACGGCCCCTCGCTCCGCAGCAGTCCCACGAGCGTCATCCGGGTCGGATGGGCGTAGGCGCGCAGGGCGCGGGGGTCGGCGAGATGGACACTGCGAGGCTGCTCGCTGGGATGCTCCGACATGATGTAAAGCTATCTTTAGAAAGACTCCTTTACAAGGGATTCGCGCCGACGAACGTGTGCGCGGCGAGCCCAGGCCCGGTGCCGGTGACCGCGATCGCCCCGTCCCGGTCCGTGCTCAGCACCCGCGCCCCGCGGTCCCGCAGGGCCCGGACCGTGCGCGGTGACGGATGCCCGTACGGGTTGTCCCGGCCTGCCGACACCAGCGCCAACCGGGGCCGCACCGCCCGTATCAGCCCCGGGTCCTGGTGGGACGAGCCGTGATGGGCCACCTTCAGCACGTCGACGGGCGGCAGCGGATACACGCGCGCCAGGCCCCGCTGGGCCGCAGGTTCGAGGTCGCCGAGCAGCAACAGGCTCAGTCCGCCCGCGGCCTTGACGAACAGCACGACACTCGCGTCGTTCGCCGCCGACTCCCCCGATTCCGTGATCCCGCCCGGCGCACCGGCCCCCGGCCACAGCACCCGCCACTCCAGCGGGCCGATCGCGCGCCGCTCCCCCGCTATCGCCCGCACCACCGGCACCCCGGCGGCCCTCGCGGTACGCCGCACGAACTCCGCCTGCTCCGGCGGCTCGTCGAACCCCGTCGTCTGGATGGCACCCACCGTCCGACCGCGCAGCACCCCCGGCAGACCGGCCACATGGTCCGCGTGGAAGTGGCTGAGCACCACCAGCGGAACGCGGTGCACACCCAGCTCGCTCAGACAGCGGTCGACCGGTGCCGGGTCGGGCCCCGCGTCCACGACGACCGCGCTGTCCCCACCGGCCGCGAGCACGGTCGCGTCGCCCTGGCCGACCTGGCACAGGGCGAACACCCAGCCCGGCGGCGGCCAGCCGGTGACCAGCCGGACCAGTGGCGGCGGCCGGACCACCGCAAGGAGGAGCAGCACGGCACAGCCCGCCCCGATCCACCGCCGGTACGGCAACCGCCACGCGGCGAGGACCAGGAGCCCGGTCAGCGCGGCGAGCAGCAGCCCGCCCCACCAGCCGTCCGGCCAGGCCACCCGGGCGCCGGGCAGCTCCGCCCCGGTGCGGGCCACCCGGGCGATCCACCCGGCCGGCAGGGACGCGACCCACGCCACCTGCCCGGCGACCCAGGGCCACACCGGCGCGAGGCCGAGCGCGGCGAAGCCGAGCACCGTGGCCGGGGCCACCGCCACTTCCGCGAGCAGGTTGGCGGGCACGCCCACCAGACTCACCCGGGCCGCGAACACCGCCACGACGGGCGCGCACAGCGCCTGGGCCGCGAGCGTCGCGGCCAGCGCCTCCGCGAGCCGGCCCGGCACCCGCCGCCGGCGCAGGGCGTCGCTCCAGCGCGGGGCGATCGTGAGCAGCGCGCCGGTGGCGAGGACGGAGAGCAGGAAACCGTAACTCCGCGCCAGCCACGGGTCGTAGAGCACCAGGGCGAGCACCGCCGCGGCGAGGGCCGGCAGCAGCGAGCGGCGCCGGCCGGTCGCGAGGGCGAGCAGGGTGACGAGCCCGCACGCCGCCGCACGCAGCACGCTCGGATCGGGCCGGCACACCACGACGAACGCGAGCGTCAGCCCTCCCCCAGCACACGCCGTCGCCCGCAGCGGGATGCCCAGCCGGGGCGCGAGCCCGCCCCGCTCGGCCCGCTGGGCAGTGCCGGGCCGGCCGATGAGGAGCAACAACACAACCGTGAGGTTCGAGCCCGAGACGGCGAGCAAGTGGGTGAGGTCGGTGGCTTCGAAGGCCTCCTTCAGGTCGGGCTCGATCCGGGACGTGTCCCCGACCACCAGGCCCGGCAGCAGCGCCCGGGCATCCGTCGGCAGCGGGTCGGTCGCCCGCCGCAGCCCGGCGCGCAGCGCGCCGGCGGTGCGCTGGAGGCCGCTGGGCGGTCCGGTGATCCTGGGCGGCCCGCCGTCGGCCCGCAGCACGGCGGCGATGGTGTCCCCGGGCCGGGCTGGCGCGAGCCGCCCCGTCACGGCGAGGCCGGTCGACGGCAGCAGGGCCAGCCACTCCCGGCGGCTCTCTCCCGGCCCGTCCCGCGCCGGTACGAGCACCAGGACCGGCGCCCTCGTACGATGTGCCACCCCGTCACGATCCTCGATCCGGGTCACCTCGCCCGCGACGGCCACGAGCGGTGGTGCCGCCCGGGCGCCGCCCACAGGCGAGCGGATGAGCCGGGGGTCGGCGGTGACCGCCACCTCGGCCGTCACCCGGCCGCCGGAACGGGCGAGTTCGGGCACCGGCCCCCGGCGCAGGTCGGCCGCGTGCAGGGCGCCGGACGCGGCTCCGGCGGCGGCGCACACCAGAACTCCGGCACCGGCGATCGCCCGTGGTCCGTGCCGGGCGCCGGGCCGCAGCAGGGGCGTCGCGGCACCCAGGCAGAGCAGTACTCCGGCGACCGTCCACCAGCCGGCGACGCCCACCGCGAGCGCCGCCCCGCCCCATACGGCGAGGGCCGGCGGGACGAGCCGCAGATCGGCCGGGCCTTCGTCCCACACGACCGGCCGACGCGGGTCCGTGCTCATGGCCGGACCAGCGGTGCCAGATCCGCGAACCGCCGCTCGCCGATCCCGCTCACGTCCCGCAGCTCGGCCACCGAGCGGAATCCCCCATGTTCCGCCCGGTGTTCGACGATGTGCCGGGCGAGGACCGGGCCGACCCCGGGCAGGGCGTCGAGCTGTTCGGCGGTCGCCGTGCTGAGGCTCAACGGCACGGCCTGACCGGTCGGCGGCGAGGCCGCTCCGGCCGGAGTCCCACCCGCTCCCGCACCACCGGCCGCAGCGGCCGGGAGGCCCACGACGACCTGTTCGCCGTCCTGGAGCACCCGGGCCCGGTTGAGTCCCGTCAGGTCCGTACCCGGGCGGCTTCCGCCCGCCGCGCGCAGGGCGTCGGTGACGCGCGACCCGGCGGGCAGCGTGAACACCCCGGGCCGGCGCACCTTGCCGCCGACGTCCACCACGACCACGGCCCCCGCACTCGCACCCCCCGACAGGGAGGTCGGCGCCGACTCCGGCGGAGGCGGTGTCGAAGGCCCGGGCTCGGGTTCGGGCAGCGGCCGGGCCGCGGCCACCACCGCGGGCGCCGTGATCTGTTGCGGTCGCCCGTTCCAGAAGTAGGCCCCGGCTCCCCCGGCGGCCACGACCAGCACCACGGCGAGCGCGCCCAGCGAGCGCCGTTCGAGCCCGCAGCGGGACTGCACCCACAACGGCAGCCGCTCGCGCAGCGCGAGCCTCCACCGCTCGCGAGCCGGCACCGGCTCGTCTCCTGGACCCGGTGGGCTCGCGGGCTCGGCCGGCTCGTGGCGCGGAGGCGGCGGGAGCGGCAGGGCCGGCGGGACCGTCGCCGGGAACAGGGCCTCGCCCCGACGCCGTACCGCCTCCGAACCGGCACCGGCCGCGTGCCGGCCCGTGCGCGCCGGCCGGGTGCCGCGCCGGGTACGAACGTCCGATCCCGAGGCCCGGCCGGGTCCACTGCCGGCCCCGCCACGACGTGCTCCCAGGTGTGTACGAAGAGTCATGGGACCGACGGTAGGCATCCGCACCGGCCTGTGCCGAAACCCTCTGCGTTCCGTGGATAACCGGCCGGTTGTGGATAACTCACTCACCCGTACGTGGGAGGGAATCCCCGCCCGCCGACCCGCCCGCCGACCCGGCCCGCGCCCCTCAGCGCGGTGAGACGACGACCGCGAGCAGTCCCGGCCCGGTGTGCGCGCCGATGACCGCGCCAACCTCGGTGACCTGGAGGTCTCCCACGCCCGGCAGCCGCTCGCGCAGCCGCTCGGCCAGGGCGGCGGCCCGTTCGGGGGCGGAGAGGTGGTGGACGGCCACGTCGACGGGTCCGCTCCCGGCGCGTTCGACGGCGATCTCCTCCAGGCGCGCGATGGCCTTGGAGGCCGTGCGCACCTTCTCCCGCAGTTCGATCCGCCCGCCTTCGAGTTCGAGCAGCGGTTTCACGGCCAGCGCCGAACCGAGCAGGGCCTGGGCGGCGCCGATGCGCCCGCCTCGGCGCAGATAGTCGAGGGTGTCGACATAGAAGTACGCGGACGTGCCCGCGGCCCGCTTCTCGGCCGCCGCCACGGCCTCGTCGAGCGAGCCGCCCGTCTCGACGACCTCGGCCGCCGCCAGCGCGCAGAAGCCGAGGGCCATCCCCACCATCCGGGTGTCGACGACCCGCACGGGCACAGGTGCCTCGGCCGCAGCGAGCACGGCCGCGTCGTACGTACCGGAGAACTCGCCGGACAGATGCAGCGAGACGATGCCCTGGGCCCCCGCCTCGGCGGCGGCACGGTAGGCGGCGGCGAAGACTTCGGGGGCGGGGCGGGAGGTGGTCACCGCGCGCCGCTTCTGCAGCGCTTCCGCGAGCGAGCGGGCCGAGATCTCGGTGCCCTCTTCCAGCGCGCGGTCCCCGATGACGACGGTGAGCGGGACGACGGTGACGGCGTGCCGCTCCAGCGCCTGGGCAGGCAGGTAGGCCGTGGAATCGGTGACGATCGCGACATGCCGGGACATGAGCGGGAGGTTACCCGCCGCCCTCGACGGGCGGCAGCCCGGCCCCGCCGGCCGGGCGCTCTCGCGGTCGCTCAGGCCGTGGTCTCGGGCCGCGCGGTCTTCTCCCACGGGTAGGAGGTGACGCGCGGGTCCGCCCCGGTGATCGCCTGCGGCTGCCCGGCCGTCCCGGCCTGTTCGCCGGTCCGGGGCTCCGCGGGCGCGGCCGCCGGAGCCTGGGGCCGCTCGGCGGCGGGCTGTGCCACCGGGCTCTCGGTGTCCGCGTCCGTCCAGTGCCGCAGGGCGCCCGCCTCCATGTCGATCTGGGCGCTGAGCGAGGTCAGCTCGTCGTCGGCGAACCGGCGAGCCCGGTCCCGGGCGGCGAAGCGCAGCGCGTCCGCGGAGTGGGTGACCTGTTGGGTGCGCCGGCGCAACTCCGGAAGGCGCGCCACGACGTGCCCCCGGTCCGGCTCGCGCTCCAGCCGCCGCAGGTCGTCGTCCAGCTCCCGCGCATGGCCGCTGAGCCGGTGGAAGAGGTCCAGCGACTCCTTGAGCGAGGCGTCCTCGGCCACGCCCGCGTGGAGGGCCTCCTGGGTGGCGCGCATCGAGGTGCGCAGCGCGAGCCGCAGCTGGGCCAGTTCGGCCGAAGCGCCGGTCTGGCCGAGGCTCTTGGCCCGCAGGGTGGTGTCCTCGACCGTGCGCCGGGCCTGGTCGATGGTGCGGTCGACACCTCGCTTGGCCGCCTTCGCGACCTTCACTGTGGCGTAGACCCCCAGCACCATGAAGGCGACGAAGAGCAATGCCATGATCGTGATCGCGGCTCCCATATGCCTCGCCTCGCCCCTCCGGCCTCGGTTGTGGTTCTTCCACCGTAAACGCTGAGGGCAGGTCGGTGGTTCCGGAGAAACCCCCAACCTGCCCCTACCCGCCCCTTAGGGGACGGGACGACCAGCGGTGCCGTCAGGCCGTCGGCGTCAGCCGGCGACGATGTTGACCAGCTTCGGCGCGCGGACGATCACCTTGCGGATCTGCGCGCCGCCCAGCGCGGCGACGACGTGCTCGTCGCCCAGCGCCAGCGCCTCCAGCTCCACGTCGGTGATCGACGGGGAGACCTCCAGGCGGGCCTTGACCTTGCCCTTGATCTGCACGACGCAGGTCACGGTCTCGTCCACGACGTACGCCGGGTCGGCGACCGGGAAGTCCTGGTGGACGACCGAGTCGGGGTGGCCCAGGCGGTGCCACAGCTCCTCGGCGATGTGCGGGGCCAGCGGGGCGACCAGCAGCACCAGCTGCTCGGCGACCGGGCGGGCGATCGCGCCACCGGACTTCGTCAGGTGGTTGTTCAGCTCGGTGATCTTGGCGATGGCGGTGTTGAAGCGCATCGCGGCCATGTCCTGCGAGACGCCGTCGATGGCCTTGTGCAGCGCGCGCAGGGTGTCCTCGTCGGCCGGCTCGTCGGTGACGGTGACCTCGCCGGTGGTCTCGTCGACGATGTTGCGCCACAGCCGCTGCAGCAGCCGGTACTGGCCGACGACGGCGCGGGTGTCCCACGGACGCGAGACGTCCAGCGGGCCCATGGCCATCTCGTACAGGCGCAGGGTGTCGGCACCGTACTCGGCGCACATCTCGTCCGGCGTGACGGCGTTCTTCAGGGACTTGCCCATCTTGCCCAGCAGCCGGCTGACCTTCTCACCCTCGTAGTAGAAGGCGCCGTCGCGCTCTTCCACCTCGGCGGCCGGGACGGCGATGCCACGGCTGTCGCGGTAGACGAAGGCCTGGATCATTCCCTGGTTGAACAGCTTGTGGAACGGCTCGGCCGAGGAGACGTAGCCCAGATCGAACAGCATCTTGGACCAGAAGCGCGCGTACAGCAGGTGCAGCACGGCGTGCTCGGCGCCGCCGACGTACAGGTCGACACCGCCGGTGGGCATGCCCTCGCGCGGGCCCATCCAGTACTGCTCGACGGCCGGGTCGACCAGCCGCTCGTCGTTGTGCGGGTCCAGGTAGCGCAGCTCGTACCAGCAGGAACCGGCCCAGTTGGGCATGGTGTTGGTCTCGCGGCGGTACTTCTTCGGGCCGTCGCCCAGGTCCAGCGTGACGTTGACCCAGTCCTCGTTGCGGGACAGCGGCGGCTCGGGCTGGGTGTCGGCGTCGTCCGGGTCGAAGGTGCGAGGCGAGTAGTCCTCGACCTCCGGCAGCTCCAGCGGCAGCATCGACTCGGGCAGCGAGTGGGCGACACCGTCCTCGTCGTAGACGATCGGGAAGGGCTCGCCCCAGTAGCGCTGGCGGCTGAACAGCCAGTCGCGCAGGCGGAAGTTGACGGTGCCCTCGCCGATGCCGCGGTCGGTCAGCCAGGTGGTGATCTTCTCCTTGGCGTCGACGACGCCCAGGCCGTCCAGCGTCACGTCGTCGTTCGCGGAGTTGATCAGCTTCGCCTCGTACGAGGAGAAGGCGTCGTCCCACGTCGACGGGTCGGTGCCGCGGTCGTCGTCGGGCTCGACGACGCATCGCATCGGCAGCTCGAAGGCGCGCGCGAAGGCGAAGTCGCGGGTGTCGTGCGCCGGGACGGCCATGATCGCGCCGGTGCCGTAGCCCATCAGGACGTAGTCGGCGATGAAGACCGGGACCTGCTCGCCACTGACCGGGTTGGTCGCGTACGCGCCCGTGAAGACGCCGGTCTTCTCCTTGGCGTCGGCCTGCCGCTCGACGTCGGACTTGGCGGCGGCCTGCTTGCGGTAGGCGGCAACGGCGTCGGCGGGGGTGGCGTGGCCGCCGGTCCAGACGTCGTGGGTGCCCTCGGGCCAGGCGGCCGGGACCAGCGCGTCGACCAGGTCGTGCTCGGGGGCCAGCACCATGTAGGTGGCGCCGAACAGGGTGTCCTGGCGGGTGGTGAAGACGGTGATGGCACCGGCGTCGCCGACCCGGAAGTCGACCCGGGCGCCCTCGGAGCGGCCGATCCAGTTGCGCTGCTGCAGCTTGATGGCCTCGGGCCAGTCCAGCGCGTCCAGGTCGTCCAGCAGGCGGTCCGCGTAGGCCGTGATGCGCATGTTCCACTGGCGCAGCTTGGACTTGAAGACCGGGAAGTTGCCGCGCTCGGAGCGGCCCTCGGCGGTGACCTCCTCATTGGCCAGGACGGTGCCCAGACCGGGGCACCAGTTGACCGGCGAGTCCGAGGCATAGGCCAGGCGGTACTCGCTCAGGATGTCGGCGCGCTCGACGGAGCTCAGCGCGTTCCAGTCCCGGCCACCGGGAACCTCACGGGTGCCGTTCGCGAACCGCTCGACCAGCTCGGCGATCGGGCGGGCCTTGCCGGCCTCGGTGTCGTACCAGGAGTTGTAGATCTGGACGAAAATCCACTGCGTCCACTTGTAGTACTCCGGGTCGATCGTGGCGAACGACCGGCGCTTGTCGTGGCCCAGACCCAGCCGGCGCAGCTGGGCCTTCATGTTCTCCATGTTGGCCTCGGTGGAGACCCGCGGGTGCGTGCCGGTCTGCACGGCGTACTGCTCGGCCGGCAGGCCGAAGGCGTCGAAGCCCAGGGTGTGCAGGACGTTGTGTCCGGTCATCCGCGCGTGGCGCGCGGAGACGTCGGTCGCGATGTAGCCCAGGGGGTGGCCGACGTGCAGACCCGCGCCCGAGGGGTACGGGAACATGTCCATGATGAACTTCTTGGGGCGCGCCACCACGGCCGGATCCCCGGCCAGGTCACCGGAGGGGTTCGGGGCCGCGTAGGTGCCCTCGGCGTCCCAGACGTCCTGCCAGCGTGCCTCGATGTCGGCGGCCATGGCCGCCGTGTAGCGATGCTGGGCCGCCGTCTCGGCAGCCGTGTTGATCTCGGTCATGATCCTTGAAGCTCCATCGATCGTCTCTGCCCACTGCCGGCATCCCCGGCACCGCCACGAAATGAAAAATCCCCTCGCACAGGAGGGGACGCCGCGCTGATGCCGACCGGAATGCTCATCCGTCGGGACTGATCAGCGCGGCCCGCTAAGCAGAAGGCGTACGGCACGCATGTGCGTCAGGGTACCGCAGGGCCCGATCCAGCCGCATCGGCGTTCCGCGTGCCGGGCCGCGGAACGCCCCGCGCGCGTACGACCCGCGTACGACCCGCGATCGACATCCGCACGGCATATGCCAGGCCGACGGGGTACGCGCGGGCATACGAAAAAGCGGGCCATCCTGTCCGGATGACCCGCTTCCGATCTGTGGAGCTAAGGAGAATTGAACTCCTGACCTCTTGCATGCCATGCAAGCGCTCTACCAACTGAGCTATAGCCCCGCGTGCGGGAGTAAGACTACCGCAGAAGAGTCGCGAGCCATCCTGTCCGGATGACTCGCTACCGATCTGTGGAGCTAAGGAGAATTGAACTCCTGACCTCTTGCATGCCATGCAAGCGCTCTACCAACTGAGCTATAGCCCCTTGTTTCACCGCCCCGCCCGATCTCCCGTGCGGCGGCGACGGAAAGAACATTAACCGGCCGCCCGGCCGTTCGCCAAATCCGTTTCCCAGGCCCTTCCCGGGGGCCGGGTAGGGTCGCAGGCTGTGTCCGTCTCCGTGCCCCCCTCCCCCGTCCGCTCCCGCCCGTGGCCCCTGGTCACCGCGGCGGCCGTCTGCCTGCTCTCGTTCACGGCCTTCTGGGTGGCGCAGCGCCTCGCCCACGTGAACATGCTCGACGTGATGGTCTACCGGGCCGAGGCCGAGACCCTGCGGTCCGGCGGCGACCTGTACGCGATGCGCGCCACGTCGGCGAACCTCGCCATGACGTACCCGCCGCTCGCCGCCGTCCTGTTCCTGCCGCTGACCTTGGTCGGCGTCCCGCTCATGAGGACGCTGAACACGGCGGGGAACCTGCTCCTGGTGCTGGCGCTGGTACGGCTCTCGCTCCAGCTCGTCCACCCCCGGATATCCCTGCCCGCGGCCCGCGCCGAACTGTGGCGGCGGAGCCTGTGGGTCGCCGCGATCGTCGTGTGGTGCGAGCCGGTGTGGACGACGCTGCGGTACGGGCAGATCAACCTGCTCGTCGCGGTGGCGGTGCTGTGGGACCTGACCCGCCGCCCCGGCGGTCCGGGCGCGCGCTGGGCCGGAGTGGGCATCGGGCTCGCGACGGCCGTGAAGCTGACGCCGGGCCTGTTCGTGGTGCTGCTGTTCGCGGCGGGTCTGCTGCTGTGGCGCCGCGAGCGGGGCGCCGGCGCGGGACGGGGCATGAACCCGTGGCTGCGGACCGGGCTGACCGCGACCGGCGTCTTCCTGGTGACGACGCTGGCGATGGTCGTGGCCCTGCCGGACGCCTCGAAGACCTTCTGGACCCGCACCCTGTTCGAGACCGGCCGGGTCGGACACGCGGAGGAGACCGCCAACCAGTCGGTCAGCGGTGTACTGGCCCGGCTGCTGCACACCGACGCGCCGGGTCTGTGGTGGGTCGCGGCGGCGGGGCTGCTCGGCGGCGCGGCCATGATCCTCGCGATACGGGCCGCGCTGCGCGGCGACCGCGCGGTGGCCGTGGTGATCACCGCGTTCACGGCGCTGATGATCAGCCCGATCTCCTGGTCGCACCACTGGGTGTGGTGCGTGCCCCTGCTGATCCTGCTGTACGACCGCGCCACGCGCGCGTGGCCGGTGACGGGCGCGGTGGCGCTCGCCTTCGCCTCGTTCGCGCTGTGGTGGGTACCGCACGACCCGGGCCGCCCCGAACTGCACCAGAACGCCGGTCAGATGGTGCTCTCGGCGATCTATCCGCTGACGGCGCTCGCGGTCTTCGCCGGATACGCGCTGTCGCAGTGGCGAGGCCGGAGCCGGGGCCGGGACGCCACGCTCGTGGAGCGGGTCCCGCACCCCCGGGAGGACGACCTGCGCGAGGCGGAGACCGACGACGCGCGGGTCGCGGTCCGCGCGCCTCAGGCCGTCGCGAAGGAGTAGAAGCGCTTCAGGGTGCAGTGCTCGTCCAGGAGCCGGCCGTAGATCGGCTCCCCTTCGAGCTCGCGGTAGGTCTCGATGGGATCGCCTTTTATGATCAGCGCCCGGGCGCATTCCTCGCACCAGTACTGGAACGAGGGGTTGACCGGGTCCATGTCGCGAACGATGGGCGTACCGCTGCCGCACCAGTCGCACTTCCGCCTGTGCGCCCCCATCACGCTGCTCCGGTCAGGGCGGCGCGGCCCGCGTACGGTCCCCGCGAGGCGGATCCCGGTCCAGGGCCGAAGGCCACGACGGAGCAGGTATCGGCTTCGGTGTCGGAATCGGTTTCGACCCCCTCGGCACCGGCCACGGCCATACGCGCTCCCTCCCTACCGGACCCGCATTCCCCTCCGGCTGTCCGATTCTGCCATGGCCCCGCAAGGGGGTCGGCGCCGTCGGAGGGGCGCCCGGCGCAGGCGCCCACGAGCGCCGTCAGCGCCAGCGCGAAGGCGCATACCCACAGCACGCGAGCCGACACATCCGCCCCCGGGCCGGTGATCCGCCCCAGGAAGAGCGGGCCGACGGTCGCCACGCCGATCAGCTGGCCGAGCTGGGTCACCGTGGCGAGCGGTCCGCTGGCGTCGGCCGCGTCGGCGGGCCGTACGGTCGCGAGTGCGCTGGTCAGCGCCGGATTGAAGGCCAAGGCGAGGCCGGCGCCCATGCCGCAGAAGGCCGGATAGAGCAGCCAGCCGCCCGTCCCGCCGCCCTTCGGGACGGCGCCCACGGCGAGCGCGGAGACGGCCGCAAGGAGAAAGCCGCCGGGTACCAGGAACGGGTGCGGCCGGGCCGGCCAGCGCCGCCAGGTGAGGCCGACGAGCCCGAAGACGACGGCAGTGGGCCCGAAGGTGAGCCCGGTCCGCAGGGCGCTCTGCCCGAGTCCGCCCTGCGGGTGCAGGGTGAGGGTGAACAGGAATCCCGCGTTGACGGTCATCGCCGCCGCGATCCGGACGACGGCCTGGCCGACGCCGGGAGCGCGCAGCACGCGGGGCGCGAGGAGCGGGGCGCCGCCGCGCCGAGTCGTGCGTCCGGCTGCTGTCCGACGCGAGCCCGTACTTCGCCGAGCTGTGGCGCAACGGGGACGTGGTGCCGCCGGGTACGCGCGTGAAGACGTTCCGGCACGAGCGGACCGGCGTGCTGCGGATGACCTCGGTGTCGCTGCCGATCAACGGGATGCCGGAGTGCCGGGTCGTCACCTACACGCCGAGCGACGAGGAGAGCCGCCGGGGCCTCGACCTCCTGCTCGCCGAGGAGGGGTGACGGCGGACGGCCGGGAAGCGGGATCACGTGAACGTGGACGGGGACGGGGACGGGGACGGGGACGGGGACGGGGACGGCCGGAAACGACGAATCCCGCCCCCTGCCGGGGACGGGATCCTTGACTGTGGAGCTAAGGAGAATTGAACTCCTGACCTCTTGCATGCCATGCAAGCGCTCTACCAACTGAGCTATAGCCCCGCGTGTTCTTCGCGCTCCGCGCTGCGAACAAGAAGAACTTTAGCCGGTGACCTGCCGGAAAGCGAAATCGGCTCCGGCAGGCCACGCGCGCGGAGTGCGCGCGCCGCCCCGGGTCCGCACACGGGGTACGGGCCCGGGACGCGGCTCAGGTGTCGTCGCCGAGCACGGGCTCGGGCAGCGACCCCGCGTTGTGCTCGAGCAGCCGCCAGCCGTGCGCGCCCTTGCCGAGGACGGACCAGCAGCAGTTCGACAGCCCGCCCAGGGACTCCCAGTGGGCCGCCTCCAGGCCGAGCAGCCGGCCGATGGTGGTGCGGATGGTGCCGCCGTGGCTGACCACGACCAGGGTGCCGCCCTCGGGCAGCCTGTCGACGTGCTCCAGGACCACCGGGGCGGCCCGGTCGGCCACCTCGGTCTCCAGCTCGCCGCCCCCGCGGCGCACCGGCTCGCCCCGCTTCCAGGCGGCGTACTGCTCGCCGAACCGCGCGGTGATCTCGTCGTGGGTCAGGCCCTGCCACTCCCCCGCGTACGTCTCGCGCAGCGCGGCGTCGGAGACGACGGTGTGCCCGGTGAGCGCGGCCAGCTCGGCGGCCGTGGCCACCGCCCGCCGCAGATCCGAGGAGACGATGGCGCTCGGCTTCAGGCCGGCGAGCAGCCGGGCGGACCGGCGCGCCTGGGCGACGCCGGTCTCGGTCAGCTCGATGTCCGTGGAGCCCTGGAAGCGGCGCTCCAGGTTCCAGGAGGTCTGACCGTGGCGCCACAGCACGATGCGGCGCCCGGCGCCGCCCCTGCCGCCGGTCAGCTCAGCTCACCGTCCGCCCCGTCGGCGCCCATCAGCCGGGCGTGCTCCTCGCCCTTGCCGCGGGTCTTCTGGGCGTCCTCGGGCAGCGTGAGCTCGGGGCAGTCCTTCCAGAGCCGCTCCAGGGCGTAGTAGACACGCTCCTCGCTGTGCTGGACGTGGATGACGATGTCGACGTAGTCGAGGAGGATCCAGCGGGCGTCGCGGTCGCCCTCGCGGCGCACCGGCTTGGCGCCGAGGTCCTTGAGCAGCCGCTCCTCGATCTCGTCGACGATCGACTTGACCTGGCGGTCGTTGGGCGCGGAGGCGAGCAGGAAGGCGTCGGTGATCGACAGCACATCGCTGACGTCGTACGCGATGATGTCGTGAGCGAGCCGGTCGGCCGCCGCCTGGGCGGCGGCGTTGACGAGCTCGATGGAGCGGTCCGTGGCGGTCACATGCAGGCTTTCGTCGGCGGTCTGAGACACCTCAAGGGTCTCATGTACCGCCGACGGGCCCGAATAGCATTATCGAACGGTCAGTCCTTGGCTCCCGGGATCTTGTAGTCCTGGCCGAGCACCACGGTGACATCGGCGTTTCCGGTGGCCTTGCCCTTGGTGACGGATCCGGCCGGCAGCCCGAGGGTCTTGGCGACCTCGCCCGCGGCGGCCTTCTGCGCGTCGTCGGCGTACACGACCTGGGACGTGGCCCGGACATC
Organism: Streptomyces laurentii; assembly: GCF_040635425.1. Lineage (NCBI taxonomy): Bacteria > Bacillati > Actinomycetota > Actinomycetes > Kitasatosporales > Streptomycetaceae > Streptomyces > Streptomyces laurentii. Next base: position 15,798 of record NZ_JBEYHT010000066.1, read on the forward strand.
GGTCTTGGTGCCGCCGACCACCGCGTAACCGCCGTTGATCAGGACCACACGGGCCGGCTCGGTGGCGCCCTTGCCGCTGGCGTCGCGGACCGCGACCCGGGTGGCCGCGCCCTGCTCGGGCGCGCTGACCTTGCCGCCGAGGACCTTCTCGACCATGGACGCGCCGGTGTCCCCGGCGAGCGAGCCGTCGCTCTCGACGGGCAGCAGCTCCGTCTTGTACGCGCCGGTCTTGGCATGCTCGGCGAGCTTGGCGAGCGAGGCCCCGAGGTCCTTCTCCGGCAGGGACGGGTCGAGGATCTGGGCCAGCGTCTCGACGGTGATCGTGGCGGCCTTGGGGTCGTCGGAGATCTTCCGCAGCACCCCGTACATGACCTGGCCGAAGCGCTCCAGCTGCTTGGCCTCGGGCTCGCCGGACGCCCGGTAGGTGGCGTAGGCGACGGCGGCGCGGCCGTTGAGGGTCTGGTTCTCGCCCTTCTTGACCAGCGGCTCGGCGCCCTTGGCGCCGGGCACGTCGGTGTCGGTGGTGATGTCGATGTTGCTCACCAGCTCGACGAGGTTCTCCAGGTACGGCGTGTCGAGCCGCCAGGTGCCGGTGATCTTCGCGCCGAGGAGGTTGCCGACGGACTCGCGGGTGCTGCTGGAGCCGTCGTCCTCGACGGACTTGGCGAGGGTGGTGGTGGTGCCTTCGTCGGTGGCGACGGCGAGCGAGTTCGGGAGCAGGACGGTGGTGCCCTGACGGGTGGTCGTGTTGTCCACGAGGAGGGCGGTGGAGGTGCCGCCGCCCTTGGTGTCGTGCAGGTGGACCACGATCGTGTCGCGCTTCTGCGGGCCCGTGGCGGTGTTCTGCTGCTGCGCGTCGCCGTCCGACGTGCCGGGGAGCATGCCGGCCGACCAGAGCCAGCCGACGCCGCCGACGACGGCGAGCGCGAGGACGACGGCGAGGGCGACGACGCGGTGCCGGCCGCGGCGGCGGGCCTCCTCGCGCCGCTCGGACCGGCTCTCGGTGAACTTGAGCCAGTCGATGACGTCCTCGGAGTCCTCGTCGGGCTCCTCGATGAACGCGAACTGCGCGGTCTGGTACGCGCGGGGCTCGTCGTCCTCGGGCGACGGACGCTGCCCGGGCACGGCCGCGGACAGCGGCGGTTCGGGCTCGGGGTCGGGCGCCTGCGACGGTGGGGCGTGCGCGGGCGCCTGGGGTGGGACCGCCGGCGCGGGGGCCGTCTCGGTCTGCACGGCCCACTGGTTGCCCGTGTCGTACGCCTGGTGTTGCTGGGACTGCTGGTGTTGCTGGGACTGCTGATGCTGCTGGTAGTCGTACGCGGGCTGCTGCCCGTACGCGTCGTACTGCGGCTGCGCCGGTGCCTGCTGCTCCGGGTACGACGGGGTCTGCGGCTGCTGCCCGTAGGCGCCGTAGCCGTAGTCCTGGGCGTATCCCTGGCCCTGGGACGGGTCCTGGGCGTACTGCTGCTGCGGGGCGGCCGGGGGCTGCTGTGCGGCGTACGGGTCGTCATACTGCTGCGCGACCTGCTCGTAGACCGGCTGTCCGTACGCGTCGTAGCCGATGATGCGCGGCTGCTGTGGGTAGTACGGGTCGTACGGGTTCTGCTGATCGTTCAACGGTGCCCCTCCCCGAGGCTCGCTCGGAGGCTTACTCGCCGCGGTACAACTGGCGCTTGTCGATGTAGCGCACCACACCGTCCGGCACCAAGTACCAGACCGGGTCGCCTTGTGCCACCCTGGCCCGGCAGTCGGTGGAGGAGATGGCGAGTGCGGGGACCTCCACCAGCGACACCCCGCCCTTGGGCAGTCCGTCGTCGGTGAGGTCGTGACCCGGTCGGGTGACGCCGATGAAGTGCGCCAGGCTGAACAGTTCCTCGGCGTCGCGCCAGGTCAGGATCTGGGACAGCGCGTCGGCGCCGGTGATGAAAAAGAGGTCCGCGTCGCTGTTGAGGGAGCGCAGGTCCCGCAGGGTGTCGATGGTGTACGTCGGCCCGCCGCGGTCGATGTCGATGCGGCTGACGGAGAACTGCGGGTTGGAGGCGGTGGCGATGACCGTCATCAGGTAGCGGTCCTCGGCCGGCGAGACCGCCTTGTGGCTCTTCTGCCACGGCTGCCCGGTCGGCACGAACATCACCTCGTCGAGGTGGAACAGGGCGGCCACCTCGCTGGCGGCCACCAGGTGTCCGTGATGGATCGGATCGAACGTCCCGCCCATCACACCGAGTCGGCGCTTGCCGCGACGGCCAGTAGGCACTTCCTGCTCTCCCATGCGTGCAGAGCCTACTGGCACGGCGCCGGGTGCCGGATCAGCGGCCTCGCGGCTCAGCGGTCGCGGTTGAAGCGGGTCGTGATCCAGAGCAGCAGAAGGAGCGCGAGCAGGGCGCCGCCACCCGTGACGAACGGGCTGAGGCTTTCGTGGTTGCCGCCGTGCTCGGCACCCTCGTTCGCAAGCGTGACCAGATTGGCGGCGGTGGCGTGGAGGCTCATCTTCTGAATGACCTTCGATCGGGGATGGGAGCGGAGACTTCGCGCACATCGTATGCGGGACGTCGCGGCGTGCTCACGCCGACTCAGGCGTTGGCGTCGGTGGGGCCGTTTCCGGTGCGGGTCGCGGGGGCCTCGGCGGGGGTGCCGGAGGTGTCGGAGGATGCCGGCGCGGCCGTCCGGGCGGCCGTGGTGGCAGGGGTGGCCGTGGTGGCAGGGGTGGCAGGGGTGTCGGCCTCGGCGTCGTCACCGCCCTGGCGGTAGCCGCGCAGCAGGAACCAGGCGAGCAGCGCGCCGCCGACCATCGAGACCAGCAGGACGATCCGGAGGGTGTTGCCCGGTCCCTGCGTCGAGGCGGCGGCGAGCAGGGCGGGGACGGCGGTGGTGACGGGGTCCGTCATGGCGGTCGTGCTCCTCGATTGTCCACTGTGCCCGAGTTATCCACAGGCTCCGGCACACGGTAGCTCTCTCGCCTAGGCTGGGGCGCGTCAGGGGGACGAGCATGACGACTCGTACGAACAGGGGGCATCCATGACCGAGACCAATGGAGAGAAGCTGCCGGGGCGGCGGCGCACGCGCTTCCCGGACATCTCCTCGCGGGCCTACGAGCACCCGGCGGACCGCTCGGCGCTGGTCGCGCTGCGCAAGCTGAGCGGTTTCGACACCGTGTTCAAGGCGCTGAGCGGGCTGCTGCCGGAGCGCAGTCTGAGACTGCTGTTCCTGTCGGACTCCGTGCGGGTGAGCGACGCCCAGTTCTCCCACCTCAACGACATGCTGCGGGACGCCTGTTACATCCTGGACCTGGAGAAGGTCCCGCCGATGTACGTGACGCAGGACCCGAAGCCGAACGCGATGTGCATCGGCCTCGACGAGCCGATCATCGTGGTCACCACCGGGCTGGTGGAGCTGCTCGACGAGGAGGAGATGCGCGCGGTCGTCGGCCACGAGGTGGGTCACGCGCTCTCCGGCCACGCCGTGTACCGGACGGTCCTGCTCTTCCTCACCAACCTGGCGCTGAAGGTCGCCTGGATCCCGCTGGGGACGGTGGCGATCACGGCGATCGTCACCGCACTGCGCGAGTGGTTCCGCAAGTCGGAGCTGTCCGCCGACCGGGCGGGGCTGCTGGTGGGACAGGACCTCCAGGCGTCGATGCGCGGCCTGATGAAGATCGCGGGTGGCAACCACCTGCACGAGATGAACGTGGACGCGTTCCTCGCCCAGGCCGACGAGTACGAGAAGGGCGGCGATCTGCGGGACTCCGTCCTGAAGATCCTCAACGTGCTGCCGCGCTCGCACCCGTTCACCACGGTCCGGGCGTCCGAGCTGAAGAAGTGGTCCGAGACCCGCGACTTCCAGCGGCTCATGGACGGGCACTACCCGAAGCGCACGGAGGACAAGGACACGTCGGTGACCGACTCGTTCCGCGAGTCGGGGCGGCACTACGCGGAGTCGGTGCGCACCAGCAAGGATCCGCTGATGAAGCTGGTCTCCGACATAGCCGGCGGCGCCGGGGACCTCGCGGGCGACCTGGGCGGGAAGCTGTTCGGCCGGTTCGGCGGCGGCGCGGGAGCCGGATCCGGTACGGAGGCCAAGACGGGCGACCCGAGCGCCCCACAGGCTCCGGACGGCAACGCCGGTGACGCCGGTGACGCCGGTGACGCCGGTGACGCCGGCGACAAGGCCGGAGAGGGCAAGGACCGGGCGCCGGGTCAGGGCGAGGGCTGAGCCTTCGGGGCGAGCACCCCGCAGAGCGCGGAGGGAGCGGGCTGACCGGTGGTGTACGGGTCGGTCACGGCCGGATGCGTACGGTCGGCCCGCTCCCCCGCGAGCAGCGGACGCAGGGCGCCGCTGGTGTCGGTGTCGCAGGACTGCGGGCCGGCCTCGACGGTGCTGATCAGCAGTTCGGTCCGGTGCGTCTGGAGGTCCTGGCGGTCGAAGCGGAAGCGCAGTTCACGGTGGACCGTGTACAGCGAGGCCCGGTCGGCCGGGGCCTTGCCGGAGGCGGCGGGGCGGACCGCGTAGGTGAAGGTGTGGTCCGAGGTGACCTCCAGCTGGTCGCCCGCGACCTCCGCGTAGTGGACGGCGCCCTGGACCCGGACGGCGGGGTCGGCGAGGACGGCCTGGTGGGGGTCGAAGCGGACCAGCCAACCGGAGACGGCGTGCCGTCCGTCGTCGCGGGACGTGCCGCCGACGCTCCGGTCGAACTGCGGCTGCTGGTCGGGGTCGAGCAGCGTCCTGGCCGGGCCGACGGTCCGCCCGGCCAGGACGCCGGGGTCGAGGGAGGAGGCGACCAGGTAGTCCTTGGCGATGCCGAGGGCCGCCCTGACCTGGCCTTCCGAGAAGCTGGTGGTCGCGGCGGCGGGCGGCAGGACGATGCCGGCCGCGCCGGTGCGGTAGGCGGCGGCGGGGCTGTGCGCGAAGAGCCCGGCGGCCGGGCCGCCGGGGACCGGTCCCTCGGGGACGAGCCGGACGACCGTGCTGCGCAGCGGTTCGGTGGGCTGGACCTGCGGGATCTGGTACGGGTTGCGGACGCCAAGGTAGACGGCGGTGCCGAAGGCGAGGAGGACGAGGAGGACAAGCAGCAGGGCCTGCCGGGCCCCGGTGCGGCGGCCACCCCGGCCGGGGCGGGGGCGGACGGCCTGGGCGTGTTCGCCCATGCGTTCCTGGGCGGAGAACTCCTGGAGGCGGGCAGCGCGGATGAACGCCTCGTCGAAGACGACGGATCGGTACTCGTCCTCACCACCGCCGGGCGGCTCCGGGGGCGGGACCTCCGGCGGTTGTCCACGGCCTGTCACAGCACCTCCGCTTTCGCGTTCACCTCACGTCGACGACGTCGGACAGGTCCTGTCCGTCACGGGTCCGCTCGCGCGGACGGGTGAGAAGCCCTCGCATGAGGGAGGGGTCACCACTTCAGGGTAGGCCGGTCTCGCGACCGGCGACACGGCTGGGAGGTGAGCGCCCGGACAGGCGGGGACTTCGAGGTGTTCGTACCCACCGGGGCGGCCGTGTATCAGGGGGTGACGGAAGCGGCCGGGACCTGGGCCGGCGCCGGCGGCGCGGCGGGGGCGGTGCCCATGGTGGGGACGACGCGCGGTTTGTCGACGCCGGTGGTGGCCGGCGGCCGGATGCGGTCCTGCCGGTTCTGGGAGGCGCCCCGGTAGACGGCGCTGAAGGCGAGGGCGACCATGCCGACGCCCATCACGAGGGCGAGCACCCAGGCGACCGGGCGGTGCCAGCGGGCGCTGCCGCGGTAGGGGCGCAGGGCGCCGCCGTCCGGGCCGTAGGGGTCGGGGCCCTCGGCGGCGGTGTCCGGGTCGTGGCCGGGGCGAAGCCGCGGGTCGTAGCCGTCCTCGTAGGGATCGTCGGGACCGGCGCGGGCCCGGGCGCGGGCGGCCTCGGACTCCGCCTCGGCGCGGGCCTGCGCGGCGGCGAGCAGCCGTTCGACGGCGGTGGGCTCGTGGAAGGCGGCGGCCCGTACGAAGTCCTCGTCGAAGACCACGGTGGCGAATTCCTCGTCGGCGCCGCCGCGGTCGACAGAGTCATCGGGGTCCCCGCCGTCCGAAAACGGCCTTCCCCCCACGTCGTCCGGCACGGATTCAGAGTAGCCCCGGGAGGGCGATTTGGGCAGGGAGTGCGCAAACCGTCCCTGCCCTCGTCCGGGGCCGCCCGGGGTGCCTCAGCGGATTCCGGTCACCGGATGTGACCGTCGCCGGTGACGATGTACTTGGTGGAGGTGAGTTCCGGAAGGCCCATGGGGCCCCGGGCGTGCAGCTTCTGGGTGGAGATGCCGATCTCGGCGCCGAAGCCGAACTGTCCGCCGTCCGTGAAGCGGGTGGAGGCGTTCACGGCGACCGTGGTCGAGTCGACCAGCTGGGTGAAGCGGCGGGCGGCGGCCTGGGAGGTGGTGACGATGGCCTCGGTGTGGCCGGAGCTCCAGAACCGGATGTGCTCGACGGCCTTGTCGAGGGAGTCGACGACGGCCGCGGCGATGTCGTAGGAGAGGTACTCGGTCTCCCAGTCCTCGGGGGTGGCCGGGACGACGGTGGCCTTGGTGCCCTCGGCGCGGGCGAGGACCCGCTCGTCGGCGTGGACGGTGACCCCGGCCTCGGCCAGGGCGTCCAGCGCGCGCGGCAGGAAGGCGTCGGCGATGTCCTGGTGGACGAGGAGGGTCTCGGCGGCGTTGCAGACGCTGACCCGGTGGGCCTTGGAGTTGACCAGGATGGCGACGGCCATGCCGAGGTCGGCCTCGGCGTCCACGTAGACGTGGCAGTTGCCGGTGCCGGTCTCGATGACCGGGACGGTGGACTCCTCGACGACGGTGCGGATCAGGGAGGCGCCGCCGCGCGGGATGAGCACGTCGACGAGACCGCGGGCGCGCATCAGTTCGCGGACGGAGTCGCGGGACTCGCCGGGGACGAGCTGGACGGAGTCGGCGGGCAGTCCGGCGCCGCCGACGGCGTCGCGCAGCACCCGGACGAGGGCGCTGTTGGAGGCGTACGCGGAGGACGAGCCGCGCAGCAGGACGGCGTTGCCGGACTTGAGGCAGAGGGCGGCGGCATCGACGGTGACGTTGGGCCGGGCCTCGTAGATGATGCCGATGACGCCGAGGGGGACGCGGACCTGGCGCAGGTCGATGCCGTTGGGGAGGGTGGAGCCGCGCACGACCTCGCCGACCGGGTCGGGCAGGGCGGCCACGTGCCGGACGTCGGCGGCGATGGCCCGGACCCGCTCGGGGGTGAGGGTGAGCCGGTCGATGACCGACTCGCTGGTCCCGGCCTCGCGGGCGCGGGCGATGTCCTCGGCGTTGGCCTCGACGATCTCGGCCGTACGGACCTCCAGGGCGTCCGCCATGGCGAGCAGGGCGTCGTCCTTCGCCGCGCGCGGAAGTGGCGCGATTTCGGCGGCCGCGGCACGGGCCCGGTAGGCGGCCTGGGCGACCGGGGACATGTTGTCGAGGGGCGTGAGCGAGGTCATGCCCGCAGGGTACTGGCAGCCCCGCGGACATCCCTCACGTCTCGCCTCGCCGTCCCGCAGGACGAGACGGCCCCGAAAATCCGTGCGGACGGCGGCTCGCGTACGGCCGGCCCGGCGGGGCCGGTACGCGTCGCTCAGTACGGGTGGACACCGACCGGGGCGGCCGGCGGCGGGCCGTAGCCCTCGGCGATCCGCTGGTGGTAGGTCTCGCGGTCGATGACCTCCAGGCCGACGATCTCCCACGGCGGCAGCTGCGCGCTCTGCCGGTGCTCGCCCCACAGCCGCAGGGCGACGGCCGCGGCGTCGTGCAGATCGCGGGCCTCCTCCCAGTAGCGGATCTCGGCGTGGTCGGTGGCATAGCGGCTGGTCAGCAGGAAGGGGTGGTCGTGGGCCAGCTGTTCGAGGGCCCGGCGCACCTCCGTCAGCGGGGCCTCCCGGCCGGAGACGCTCAGGGTGACGTGCCAGAGCCGGGACACCTCCCGGTCCGGTTCGCGGGTCTGCTCGGGTCTCCTGCCGGACGACTCCCCCGGCCGGGCGCCGGCGGAGTCCCCGCGGTCGAAGTCGGCTCCGGCCCCGACACTCGTCAGGGCGCGTTCGGCCGTCCCGCGGGGCTGAGCCCCTGGGCGCGCTCGTCTCACGGCGGCCTCCTGTGTGATGCCTGTGCTGCGTGCTTGTCGCCTGCTGCCTTGGTGCCTGGTGCCTGCTGCGTGGTGCCGCGCGTGCGCGCGGGTCCGTGCTGCCCGCCCCCTCGGTACTCCCCTGTCCCCGACACAAAGTGGACCAGCCCGGGGCGGCGGATGGGGCGGTTTTGGTAAAGGTGCCTGCCGGATGACCGGACTTTCAGCCGTTTCGGTTCACATACCACCCGTCGTACGAGACCGGATCGTACGGACCGGACGGGCCGTGGACCCCGTACTCACATCACGACGAGGTCGTCACGGTGCACGACCTCACGCTCGTACTCCGGGCCCAGTTCCCGGGCCAGGTCGCGGGTGGAGCGGCCGAGCAGCCGCGGCAGTTCACGGGCGTCGAAGTTGACGAGCCCGCGGGCGACGGCGTGCCCCACGGTGTCCCGCAGCTCCACCGGGTCGCCGGCCGCGAACTCGCCCTCGACGGCGGCGATCCCGGCCGCGAGCAGCGACTTCTTGCCCTCCACCACGGCCCGTACCGCCCCGTCGTCGAGGACCAGCGCGCCGCGCGGCGTGGAGGCATGGGCGAGCCAGAGCAGCCGGTCGGCGGAGCGGCGGCCGGTGCGGTGGAAGTACGTGCCGGTGTCCCGGCCCGTGAGGGCGTCGGCGGCCCGGCTGGCCGAGGTGAGGACGACGGGGACGCCCGCGGCGGCGGCGATCCGGGCGGCCTCGACCTTGGTGACCATGCCGCCGGTGCCGACGCCCGCCTTGCCCGCCGCGCCGATCTCGACGTGGGCGATGTCGGCGGGGCCGCGCACCTCCGCGATGCGCGCGGTGTCCGGCCGGGCCGGGTCGCCGTCGTAGAGGCCGTCCACGTCGGACAGGAGGACCAGCAGGTCGGCGCGGACGAGGTGGGCGACGAGGGCGGCGAGGCGGTCGTTGTCGCCGAAGCGGATCTCGTCCGTGGCGACGGTGTCGTTCTCGTTGACGACCGGCAGCGCGCCCATGGCGAGCAGCTGGTCGAGGGTCCGGTAGGCGTTGCGGTAGTGGGCGCGGCGGCTGGTGTCGTCGCTGGTGAGGAGCACCTGGCCGACGCGGACCCCGTAACGGGCGAAGGAGGCGGTGTAGCGGGCCACGAGCAGGCCCTGGCCGACGCTGGCGGCGGCCTGCTGGCGGGCGAGGTCCCTGGGGCGGCGGGTGAGGCCGAGCGGGGCGAGACCGGCGGCGATCGCGCCGGAGGAGACCAGCACGATCTCCTTCTCGCCGCCGCTGCGGACCTTGGCGAGGACGTCGACGAGGGCGTCCACGCGGTCGGCGTCGAGGCCCCCCGACGCGGTGGTCAGCGAGGACGAGCCGACCTTCACGACGATCCTGCGGGCTTCCGTCACGTCCTGCCTAGCCACTGTCACCTGCGGGTCCTCGCCGTCGTGCTCGCCGTCGTGCCCGGCGCGCGCCGATCCGCGGGCCGTGCTGTCGCTCGGCACGCAATCTACGCGAGACGGACCGGCCGCCGCCCGGCTATTCCGCGGGCTGGACGGACCGCCCGGTGTGCGCGTCCCAGGCCGAGCCGATCATGGCGCGGACGTCGTGGCGGGCGGTCCAGCCGAGTTCGGCGGAGATCCGTCCGGCCGAGGCGACCACCCGGGCCGGGTCGCCGGGGCGGCGCGCGACGACGGTGGGCTCGCCGGTGTGCCCGGTGATCTCGCGGACCAGGTCGATCATCTCCCGTACGGAGACGCCCTCGCCGCTGCCGATGTTGAGGGTGAGGTCGCGCGGGGTGCCGGCGGCCGCGTCCGCGGCGAGCCGGCGGGCGGTGGCGAGGTGGGCGTCGGCGAGGTCGGCGACGTGGATGTAGTCGCGGACGCAGGTGCCGTCGGGGGTCGGGTAGTCGTCGCCGAAGATCAGCGGCGGCTCACCGGCGTCGAGCCGCTGGAAGACCATGGGGACGAGGTTGGAGACCCCGGTGTCGGCCAGTTCGGGGGCGGCGGTGCCGGCCACGTTGAAGTAGCGCAGGCAGGCGGTGGCCAGGCCGTGGGCGCGGCCCACCGAGCGGACCATCCACTCGCCGGCGACCTTCGTCTCGCCGTACGGGCTGAGCGGGGCGCACGGGGTGTCCTCGGTGACCAGCTCGGTGTCGGGCGTCCCGTACACGGAGGCGGAGGAGGAGAAGAGGAAGGCGGCCACCCCGGCCTCGGCGGCCGCCTCCAGGAGGACCTGGAGGCCGGTGACGTTCTCGCGGTAGTAGAAGAGGGGACGCTCGACGGACTCGCCGACGGCCTTCTTCGCGGCGAGGTGGACGATGCCGCGGACGCCGTGGTCGCGCAGCACGCGGTCGAGGAAGGGCCGGTCGAGGACGGTCCCCCGCTCCAGCGGTACGCCCGCCGGGACGCGGGCCGGGTCGCCGCTGGAGAGGTCGTCCAGGACGACCACCCGCTCCCCGGCCTCGGTCATGGACTTGACGACATGCGAGCCGATGTAACCGGCGCCGCCGGTGATGAGCCACGTCATCCGGGCAGCCTAGCGCGTATGTACGGGGCGGCCTGAAACTGTCGGAACTCTTTGCACCGGCCCCTCGGCCGCCTGTCAGCCCTCGCCGCGCGCGAGCGAGGCGCGGAAGGCCCGGCACTCCTCGTACACCGGCAGGATCCCGGCCGCGCGCGCCTCGGCGAGGGTCGGCGCCTCGGCGTCCTTGGCGGACAGCTCGGGCGAGCTCCCGGCCGGCCAGACCACGCCGATCTCCGGGTCGAGCGGATGGACGCCGTGCTCGCGCTGCGGGGCGTACCCCTCCGAGCAGAGGTACATGACGGTCGCGTCGTCGGTGAGCGCGCAGAAGCCGTGGCCGAGGCCCTCGGAGAGGTAGACGGCGCGACGCTCCTTGTCGTCGAGGCGGACGCCCTCCCAGCGGCCGAAGGTCGGCGAGCCGACCCGGACGTCGACGATGACGTCGAGCACGGCGCCGCGGACGCAGGTCACGTACTTCGCCTGGCTGGGCGGGACGTCGGCGAAGTGGACGCCGCGGACGACCCCGGCGGCGGAGACGGACATGTTCGCCTGCCGCAGGTCCAGCGGGTGGCCGACGGCCTCGGTCAGCGCCTCCGCCTTGTACCACTCCAGGAACAGGCCGCGGGCGTCCCCGTGCTGCCGCGGGACGAACTCCCAGGCTCCCTCGATGCCGAGCGGGTCGACCTTCATGGATAGTGCCGCTCCCTATTTTCTCTGTCTCTGCGCTGCTGCGACTACGTGGACTGCCGCGACTGCTTCCGTGGTGCCCGGTCGTGCCGGGCCGCGCCTCAGGCCTCGTACGCGAGCAGGTCGAGCAGATAGTCGCCGTATCCGCTCTTGGTCAGCGGCCCGGCGAGCTCGCGCAGCCGCGTGTCGTCGATGAACCCGGCCCGCCAGACGGCCTCTTCGAGGCAGCCGATCTTCATGCCCTGCCGTTCCTCGACCACGCGCACGTACTCGGACGCCTGGACGAGGGAGTGGAAGGTGCCGGTGTCCAGCCAGACCGTGCCGCGGTCGAGGACCGAGACCTGGAGCTCGCCGCGCTCCAGGTAGTACCGGTTGATGTCGGTGATCTCCAGCTCGCCGCGCTCGCTGGGCTTGAGGCCCCGGGCGATGCCGGTGACCCGGCTGTCGTAGAAGTAGAGGCCGGGCACCGCGTAGCGGGACTTCGGCGCGGCCGGCTTCTCCTCGATGGAGCGGGCGCGGCCGTGCTCGTCGAAGTCGACGACCCCGTAGGCGCTGGGGTCCGAGACGGCGTGCGCGAACACCACGCCGCCCTCGGGGCGCCGGAAGCGGGCGAGCTGCCGGCCGAGGCCGACGCCGTGGAAGATGTTGTCGCCGAGGATGAGGGCGACCGGCCCGTCCCCGATGAACTCCTCGCCGATGACGAACGCCTCGGCGATGCCGTTGGGGTGGTCCTGGGTGGCGAACCGGATGTCGAGCCCGAACGCCGATCCGTCGCCGAGGAGGCGTTCGAACTGCGGGCGTTCCTCGGGTCCGGTGATGACGAGGATCTCGCGCAGGCCCGCCATCACGAGGGTGGTCAGGGGGTAGTAGATCATCGGCTTGTCGAAGACCGGCATGAGCTGCTTGGAGACCGCGCGGGTGATCGGCCACAACCGCGATCCCGTCCCGCCGGCCAGCAAAATTCCGCGCATGGCCGGCAGCCTACGGCAGCGCCGGGGCCGCGGCCGAGTCCCGCGCGAGCCGGACCGAAGCCATTTTCCGGACAGTTCGCACAGTCGTTCGCAGGGGCGCCCGCAGGACCGCCTCGCGACCGTTTCCCCGCCGTCTCCCCCCGCCCGTCTCCCGACCCGTTCCGGTACGCCGCCGGTACGCCGCCGCGGCCCCGTGCCGTACGCGCGGCTCCCCCTCCCCACCGGCGGGACACCCCTAGGATGGGGCTCCTTATGAGGATTCTGGTCACCGGCGGCGCCGGATTCATCGGATCACAGTTCGTACGAGCGCTGCTCTCCGAAGAGCTGCCCTCGGGCCGGGACGCCCGGGTCACCGTCCTGGACAACCTCACCTACTCGGGCAACGAGGCGAACCTCGCCCCGGTCGCGGACCTGCCCGGCTACACCTTCGTCCGGGGCGACATCCGCGACCCCGGCACCGTCGACGAGGCCGTGCGCGGCCAGGACGCGGTGGTGCACTTCGCCGCCGAGTCGCATGTGGACCGCTCGATCCTGGACTCCGCGCCCTTCGTGACGACGAACGTCCTCGGCACCCAGACCCTGCTCGACGCGGCCCGCCGGCACGGCGTCGGCCGCTTCGTGCACGTCTCCACCGACGAGGTGTACGGCTCGATCGCCGAGGGCTCGTGGACCGAGGACTGGCCGCTCGCGCCGAACTCCCCGTACTCCGCCTCGAAGGCCGGCTCGGACCTGCTGGCCCTGTCGTACCACCGCACGCACGGCATGGACGTCGTCGTGACCCGCTGCTCCAACAACTACGGGCAGTACCACTTCCCCGAGAAGATGATCCCGCTGTTCACCACGAACCTGCTGGACGGCAAGAAGGTGCCGCTGTACGGCGAAGGGCTGAACGTGCGCGACTGGCTGCACGTCTCCGACCACTGCCGGGGCATCGAACTGGTGCTGCGCGACGGCCGGGCCGGCGAGATCTACCACATCGGCGGCGGCACCGAGGTCACCAACAAGGAGCTGACCGGGCTGCTGCTCGACGCCTGCGGCGCCGGCTGGGACATGGTCGAGCACGTCGAGGACCGCAAGGGCCACGACCTGCGCTACTCGCTGTCCATCGGCAAGATCCAGGAGGAGCTGGGCTACGCGCCGCGCGTCTCCTTCGCGGCGGGCCTCGCCGACACGGTCCAGTGGTACCGGGACAACCGCGCCTGGTGGGAGCCGCTCAAGGCGAAGGCGGCGCTGGCATGACGGCCCGCTGGCTGGTCACCGGCGGCGCCGGGATGCTGGGCCGCGACCTCGCCGGGGTACTGGGCGAGGCCGGGGCCGACGTCCTCGCGCCGGGCCGCCGGGAGCTGGACGTCACCGACGCCGGCGCGGTGCGCGCCGCGGTCGCGGGCCGGGACGTGGTCGTCAACACCGCCGCCTGGACCGACGTGGACGGCGCCGAGTCCGAGGAGGCCGCGGCCACCCGGGTCAACGGCGACGGCCCGCGCACGCTCGCGGCGGCCTGCGCCGCGTCCGGCGCGGTCCTGCTCCAGCTCTCCACCGACTACGTCTTCCCGGGCGACGCCACCGCGCCGTACCCGCACGACGCCCCCACCTCCCCGGTCAACGCCTACGGCCGCGGCAAGCTCGCCGGCGAGCGGGCGGTCCTGGATCTGCTGCCGGAGCGCGGGTACGTGGTGCGCACGGCGTGGCTGTACGGCGCCCACGGCCGCAACTTCGTGTCGACCATGCTGGGCCTGGCCGAGCGGCACGCGACCGTCGACGTGGTCGACGACCAGCGCGGGCAGCCCACCTGGACCCGGGCGCTGGCCCGCCAGCTGTACGAGCTGGGCGAGGCCGCGGTCGCCGGGCGGGCCCCGGCGGGCGTCTACCACGGCACCGCGTCGGCCACCGCGACCTGGTTCGACCTGGCCCGGGCGGCCTTCGAGCTGACCGGCCTGGACCCGGAGCGGGTGCGTCCGACCACGTCGGAGGCGTTCGTACGGCCCGCGCGCCGGCCCGCGTACAGCGTGCTCGCGCACGAGCGCTGGGCCGAGGCGGGCGTGGCGCCGCAGCCGCACTGGCGCGACCAGCTGGCCGAGGCGCTGCCCACCATGACGACCGGCACGGCGGCCCCCGGCGGACGGCCCGGCGCGTGACCCTGCTCGACCGCCTCACCCGTATCACCACGGTCCTGCCGCGCGGCACCGCCTTCGTCGGCGTCGGCACGGCGCTGCTCGGCGGGGCCAACTACGTCCATCTCGCGGCGGCGGGCCACTCGCTCTCCGTCGACGACCTGGCGAGCTTCTCCGTCCTGTGGACGATCGTCGCCTCCCTCGGGCTCGGCCTGTTCTTCCCCATCGAACAGGAGGTCACCCGGGTGGTGGCCGCCCGTGTGGTGGCCGGCGACGGCGCCCTGCCCGTGCTGCGGCGCGGCGCGGCGCTGGCCGGCGGGCTGCTCGCGGCCGTCCTGCTGCCGCTCGTGCTGTTCGCGGACCCGATCGCCGGCCTCTTCTTCCACTCCGACCGCTCGCTGCTCATCGCTCTCGGCGGTGCCTTCGCGGCCCTCGCCTGCGCCCATCTGACCCGCGGGATGCTGGCCGGGCTCGGCCGCTTCGAGGCGTACGGGCTCCAGCTGGGCCTCGACGGACTGCTGCGCATCGTGCTGTCGGTGGGCCTGGCGCTGGCCGGGGTCACGTCGGTGTTCGCGTTCGCCGCCGTGATGACGGTGGCACCGCTGGTGTCGGTCCTGGCCACGCTGGCGCCGGTGCGGCGCGGGGCGGCGCCCGGGCCGCCGGCGGGCTGGGGGGAGCTCATCGAGCATCTGGGGCTGCTGGTCGGCTCGACGCTCCTCGCCCAGGTGCTCGTCAATGTGGCGGTCATCAGTACGAAGCTGATCGCGTCACAGGACAGCGCGCTCGTGGCCGCGCTGCTGTCGGCACTGGTCGTGGCCCGTGTCCCGGTGTTCGTGTTCGGCGCCTTCCAGGCGGCGTTGCTCGCCGGGCTCTCGACGGCGCGGGCCGAGGGCGACACGCCCGGCTACCGGCGGCTGCTGCTGCGGGCCTGCTCGGTCACGGCCGGTCTGGGCCTGTCGTTCGGGCTGGTGACGGCCACGCTGGGACCGATGCTGCTGCCGGTGCTGTTCGGCGCGCCGGACGTGCTCGGGCCGGTGGACTTCGGGTGGCTGGGGCTCGGCACGACGCTGTTCCTGCTGGCGACGGTGCTCGGTCAGGCGCTGCTGACGAGCGGCGCCGCGCGGCAGCAGCTGCTGGCCTGGATCACCGGAACGGGGGTCCTTCTCGTCGTCACTCTGAGTCCCCTTCCGCTGCGTCCGAGGGTCGAGATCGCCTATGCGCTGGGGGCCTTGACGGTCGTCGTGGTCATGCTGCTGGTGATACGTGCTCGTGTAGGCTACGGCGCGGTGCACTCATCGGAATGATCTTCATTCCTTCACTCTCCGTGACCATCTTCAGAGTGGTCACAGGTCAGTCGTGTAGCCTGCGGCGCCCTTCACCCCCACCGTGGAAGAGTAGACAGGCCCCCTTCACCATGAGTCGACCGAAAGACCGGAGCCCGGCGTGAAGTTGTGGATGCTGACTTCGATCACCGGAGTGTTCCTCGTCGCGTGCATCGTGGAGCTGCTGCGCCGCCGCAAGCTCAAGGAGAAGTACGCGTTCCTCTGGGTGTTCACCGGTCTGGTGATCATCCCGCTCGGTTTCTTCCCGAGCCTGCTGGACTCGGCCGCCCACCACGTGGGCGTGGTCTCCGGCGTCAATCTGCTGTTCTTCGTGAGCGTCGCCTTCCTCTTCGTCGTCTGCCTCCAGCTGAGCTGGGAGGTGGGCCGTCTGGAGGAGGGGGGCCGCACCCTTTCGGAGGAAGTCGCCCTGCTCCGTCTCGAGACCCAGGAACTCCGCAGCCGGCTCGGCGAGTCGACGGCCCTCGCGCCCCGCGCCTCCGGGCACTCCGGCGGGCGCCCCGCCGGACGGAGGAGCCGCAAGTGATCGACGGCAAGCGTGTACTGATCATCATGCCGGCGTGGAACGAGGCCGAGGGCGTCGCCGACGTCGTCAAGGAGGTCCACACCACGCTGCCCGGCGCCGATGTCCTCGTCGTCGACGACGGCTCGCGGGACGGTACGTCCGCCGCGGCCGGCTCGGCCGGCGCGACGGTGCTGCGGCTTCCGTACAACCTGGGCGTGGGCGGCGCGATGCGGACCGGCTACCGCTACGCGCGCGAACGCGGCTACGACGTCGCCGTCCAGGTCGACGCCGACGGCCAGCACGACCCGCGCCACGTCCCCGAGCTGATCGGCCGGCTCGGCCAGGGGGCGGACCTGGTGATGGGCGCGCGGTTCGCCGGCACCGGCGACTACGAGACCCGCGGCCCGCGCCGCTGGGCGATGCTGGTCCTGGCGTTCTGGCTGTCGCGGATGGCCCGAACCCGGCTGACCGACGTCACCTCCGGCTTCCGCGCCGCCAACCGTGATCTCATCGACGTCTTCGCCCGCTGGTACCCGGTGGAGTACCTCGGGGACACGGTCGAGTCGACGATAGCGGTGGTCCGGGCCGGCTACCGGGTCGAGCAGGTGCCCGTGGCCATGCGCGCGCGGGCCACCGGCACCCCCAGCCAGTCCCCCTGGCGGGCCACGCTCTACCTGGGCCGGATCGGCATGATCATGCTGCTGGCACTCAGCCGCCGCTCGCCCCTCGGCGCCCGGCTGAAGACGGGCCGGTGACCGCGGTGCAGCAGGCTTCCGACCCGTCCGGCGCGACCGGCCCGTCCGGCGCGCCCGCCACGACCGGCACCCCCGCCGCGCTCGGCACCCTCGGCACCCTTGACATCATGCTGCCGCACTACGGCGACACCGCCCTGATGCAGGACGCCGTCCGCAGCGTCCTCGCCCAGACGGACCCGGACTGGCGGCTGACCGTCGTCGACGACGGCACGGAGCCCGGCGTCCCCGAGTGGTTCGCCGCCCTCGGCGACCCGCGGGTGCGCTATCAGCGCAATGCCCGCAACCTCGGCATCACCGGCAATTTCCGTAAATGCGTCGACCTCGTCGAATCCGCCCACTTCACCATGCTGGGCAGCGACGACCTGCTGCTGCCGACCTACGTCGCCACGATGCGCGCCGCCGTCGCGGCCGTGCCCGGCGCGGTGCTCTACCAGCCGGGCGTCGAGGTCATCGACGAGCACGGCCGGCCCGCCACCACCCTCGGCGACGAGGTCAAGCGGCGGCTGTACGCGCCCCGGCACACCGGCCGCCGCCGGGTGCTCTCCGGCGAGCCGCTGGCCGCGAACCTGCTCGGCGGCAACTGGCTGTACTTCCCCTCGATCGTCTGGCGCGCCGACGCCGTCAAGGAGGTCAACTTCCGCGAGGACCTGTCCGTCATCCAGGACCTCGCGCTGATCATCGAGCTGATCCGGCGCGGCGGACGGCTCGTCGTCGAGCCGGCGACCGCCTTCCGCTACCGCCGCCACTCCGGAAGTCTGTCCTCGACCGAGGCCCTCTCCGGCGCCCGCTTCGGCGAGGCCGTACGGTTCTTCCATGAAGTGGCCGGCGATCTCGACCGGCACGGCTGGCCCCGGGCCGCCCGTGCCGCCCGGCGCCATCTGTCGATGCGACTGCACGCGCTGACGATGGTGCCCGGGGCCCTGCGCCTGCGCCGGCCCGACGCCGTGCGCAGCCTGTTGAGGTACGCCCTGACGCCCGCCCGCTGACCGGCCCGGCACCACCCGATCGGCTCCCGCCGTCCCCCCCGGGTTCCCCCGGTGCCCGCCTTCGCCCCCTCTGGTTCACCCCTGGTCCCCCGTCCGTCCCTCCGGAAGCCACTCCTTCATGATTTCCACGCAAGAAGCAGAACGGTCCGACGCCCCGCGATTCAGCATCATCGTCCCGGCCTACGGGGTCGAGGCGTATCTGCGGGACTGCCTCGACACCGTCCTCAACCAGTCGTTCACCGACTTCGAGGTCATCGCGGTCAACGACGCCTCGCCCGACGCCTGCGGCGAGATCATGGACGAGTACGCCGCGGCGGACCCGCGGGTCGTGGCGCTCCAGCTCCAGGAGAACGTGGGCCTGGGCCGCGCCCGCAACGCCGGCATGGCCCGCGCCCGGGGCACGTACCTGCTCTTCCTGGACAGCGACGACACGCTGCTGCCGGGCGCGCTGGCCGCGATAGCCCAGCGCCTGACCGACACCGGCGATCCGGAACTGCTCGTCTACGACTACGCCCGCACCCACTGGGACGGCCGGATCACCCCGAACGCCAAGCGCAAGGTGCTCGCGGACAGCCCCGAGGGCGCCGTCGGCCTCGCCGCGAACCCGGGCCTGCTCGAACTCCTCCAGGTCGCCTGGAACAAGGCCTACCGCCGCGACTTCGTGGAGCGCTGGGGCTTCGAGTACCCGCACGGCTACTACGAGGACACCCCCTGGACGTACCCCGTGCTGGTCGCCGCCGAGTCGATCGCGGTGCTCCCCCGGGTCTGCGTGCACTATCGCCAGCGCCGCCAGGGCAGCATCCTGCACAGCACCAGCCGCAAGCACTTCGACGTGTTCGAGCAGTACGAGCGGGTCTTCACGTTCCTCGACGCGCACCCCGAGTTCGACCAGTGGCGCGGCCCCCTCTTCGACCGCATGATCACCCACTTCCGGGTGGTGCAGAACTCCCCCGGCCGGCTTCCCGAGGAAGCCCGCGCCGAGTTCCAGGCGACGCTCCAGAGCTACGCGGACCGCTACCGGCCCGCCGGGCACACCGCCCCGGCCCGGCGCTCCGCCTCCGGCGCCCGCAAGGCCGTCGCCAAGCTGCCCGCCCCGCTGCGCGGCGCCGCCCGGCGCGCGGTCCGCACCGCCCGCCAGGTCAAGGCCGCCCCGCGCCGGCTGAAGAAGCCGGTGCGCTCCGTCGTGCTGAAGGGCTACTACCGGGCGCAGCGGATGCTGCCGGTGCAGAACGACACGGCCGTCTTCGCCGCGTACTGGAACACCGACTACTCCTGCAACCCGGCCGCCATCCACGAGAAGCTGCGGGAGCTGGCGCCGAAGGTGAAGACGACCTGGGTGCTCAAGCCCGGCTCACGCAACACCCCGCCGCCCGGCACGAACGTCGTCCACCCCGGCTCGTTCGCCTTCTGGCGGGCGATGGCCCGCGGCAAGTACTTCGTCAACAACGTGAACTTCCCCACCCGGGTGGTCAAGCGCCCCGGTCAGATCCATGTGCAGACGCACCACGGCACCCCGCTCAAGCGGATGGGCGTCGACCTGACCGAATTCCCCATAGCTCAGGGCGATCTCGACATGAAGACCCTGGTGCGCCGGGTGGACCGCTGGGACTACAGCGTCTCCTCCAACAGCTTCACCACCGCCATCTGGGACCGCGCCTACCCGGCCGAGTACCGCTCGCTCGACTACGGCTACCCGCGCAACGACGTCCTCGTCCGGGCGACCGCGGAGGACCGCCGCGCGGCCCGCGCGAAGCTCGGCCTCGCCAAGGACGCGACGGTCGTGCTGTACGCGCCGACGCACCGCGACTACCAGGGCGTACCGGCCCCGCTGCTCGACCTGGAGCACCTGGCGGCCCGGCTCGGCAAGGGCTACACGGTGCTGTCCCGGGCCCACTACTTCAACCTGGACGCCCCGGCCGGCAGCGCCGCCGGCGAGGCCCACGGCATCGTCGACGTCAGCAAGCACCCCTCACTGGAGGAGCTGTTCCTCGCGGCCGACTGCCTGCTCACCGACTACTCGTCGCTGATGTTCGACTACGCGCTGCTCGACCGGCCGATGGTGATCTTCGCCAACGACTGGGAGGTCTACCGCGCGACCCGCGGCACCTACTTCGACATCCACGTCGAGTCGCCCGGTCATGTGGTGGAAACCGAAACCGACCTTCTGGACGTCTTCCTCTCGGGCCGCTGGTCCGACAGCGAGTCCACGAAGCTCCGTACGGAGTTCCGTCGGCGCTTCTGTGAGTTCGACGACGGCTTCGCGTCGGAGCGCGTGGTGCGGAAGGTCTTCCTCGACGAGGAGAATGTACCGCCGATCGCGCTCCCGCCGGAGCGCCCGACACCTCGCACCCGCGGCTAGAGCTACCGTGTCCGGCGAACCGTACGTCGCCGTTCCACGCACGAACACCTTGAAGAAAGGCGCAGTACCCATGCCTCCCCGCCTGTCAGTAGTCGTCCCCGTCTACAACGTGGAGCTCTTCCTCGACGAGTGCCTCCAGTCCATCGCCGACCAGACGTTCACCGACTGGGAGACGATCGTCGTCGACGACGGCTCGACCGATGGCAGCCTCGCCATCGCACGTGGCTGGGAGAAGAAGGACAAGCGTTTCCGGGTCGTCGCCCAGGAGAACAAGGGCCTCGGCCCGGCCCGTAACGTCGGTGTGGAGCACCTCACCGAGGGCACCGAGTTCCTCACCTTCGTCGACAGTGACGACATCGTGCTGCCGGACGCGTACGAGCGCTGCATCGCCAGCCTCGACAAGACCGGCTCGGACTTCGTCAGCGGCAACGTGAACCTGCTCAAGGCGGGCGAGGTGTCCATCTCCCCGCTGCACGAGAAGCGACTGCGCGACAGCCGCGAGCGCACCCACATCACGCGGGACAACGCGCTCGTCCACGACCGTACGGCCTGGAACAAGGTCTACCGCCGGTCCTTCTGGGAGCAGCACAAGTTCCAGTTCCCGGGCATCTTCTACGAGGACATCCCGGTCACCCTGCCGTCGCACTTCCTCGCCACGGCCGTCGACGTCCTCGGCGCCCCGATCTACCTGTGGCGCCAGCGCACCGGCGGCGCGCCGTCCATCACGCAGCGCCGTACCGAGCCGAAGAACGTCCACGACCGCATCAAGTCCTGCGACTCGGTGAGCCGCTTCCTCGCGTCGATGCCGCGCGCCGACCGCGACGAACACAAGCGCTGGTACGACCGGATCGTCATCAGCAGCGAACTCACCATGTTCATGGCCGTGCTCGAGGACGGCAACGACGAGTTCCGCACGCTGTTCATGGAGGGCGCGCGCGACTACCTGAGCCGGGTCGACCCCGCCGTGTTCAAGGAGCTCGGCGTCGCGCTGCGGATCAAGTGCCACCTGATCACCGAAGGCCGCCTGGAGGAGCTGCGCGAGCTGCTGACCTTCGAGCGGGAGAACGGCCGCGCCATCCCGGTCACCCGGCAGGGCCTGCGCCACTTCGCCGACTACCCGGTCCTCGACAAGGACAAGGGCGACCTCCCGCGCGACGTCCTGCGGGTCGACACCGAGCTGTCGGCCCGTGCCCGCGCCGAGCAGGTGCTGTGGCAGAACGGCCGGATGCACGTCGAGGGCCACGCCTACATCCGCAACCTGGCGGCCCCCGCGCCGACGCCCTCGATGCGCGTGCTGATGCTGCGCGAGACCGGCAGCCGGCGCACCGTCCTGGTCCGCCCGAGCCGCACCCGCGCGCTGAAGGCCACCCAGGGCTCCGGCCAGGCGCTGCACAGCTACGACTGGTCGGGCTTCACGCTCGATGTCAACCCGGCCAAGCTGAAGGGCCGGACCGGCTGGCGCGACGGCGTGTGGCGGATGACCGTCGCCACCGTCCAGGACGGCGTGGTGCGCCGCAGCCGGCTGAAGGCCGGCGAGAGCGGCAACGCCGAGAGCCCGGCCCAGCACTGGATCGAGAAGGACGTCCGGATCGTCCCGTTCGTCGCCGACGCCCACCTCTACCTGCGGGTCGACAAGGTCCGCGCCAAGCTGACCGGCCACCGTCTGATCGACGGCAGCGCGATCGAGCTCTCCGGCGTGCTCGGCCACGAGGCCGCCGCGGCCGGTGCCCAGCTCGCGATACGGCTGACGCACCCCACCTCCGAGACGGCCCTGGAGCTCCCGGTCAACCGGGTCACCCGGCCGGGTGTCGCCGAGTTCTCCGTCCGGGTCCCGCTCGCCGCGCTCGACATCGAGGGCCGCGACACGGAGGACCTGGACGTCGCCGACAAGTGGACCGCCGAGCTGGTCGTCGGCGGGCGGGCGTTCGCCGTCGCCGTCCACGACCGCCAGGGCGACCTGGGCCACCAGTACCCGGTCGACGGCGCCGAGACGGCCGCTTGGGGCACCCGTACGATCACCATCGCCAACGACGGCGCCGGCCGTCTGGTGCTGCGCACCCAGCCCGTCCAGCCCATGATCGCGGAGGCGACCGTCTCCACCGACGGCCGGATCAGCCTCACCGGCGCGCTGCCCATTACGGGCGACGGCGCCGACGAGGAGCTGGAGCTGGTGCTGCGGCACAGCCGGCACGCCGAGGAGCACCGTCACCCGGTCACCGTCGAGAACGGCACCTTCCACGCCGACTTCCTGCCGGTGCCGATCGGGTTCGCCGAGGTGCCGCTGCGCTCGGGCCGCTGGTACCTGTTCGTGCGGACGGTCGACAGCCGCGTCGAGGTCCCGGTCCGCGTCGTCCCGTCGGCGCTCGCCACCCTGCCGGTCTCCTTCCACCTGCGGGGTCGCGACTACACGCTGACCCACCGCTTCTACGACCGGCTGCTCGTGGACTCCGCGAGCAACCTGAACCCGGAGGAGCTGGGCTGGTACCGCCAGCGCGAGATGCGCTCCACCGTCTACGAGCAGGCCCGAAAGGCCCCGCTCAAGGACGTGGTGCTGTACGCGTCGTTCTCCGGCCGCCAGTACTCCGACTCGCCGCGCGCGGTCTACGAGGAGCTGAAGCGCCAGGGCTCGCAGCTGGAGCACGTGTGGGTGGTCGAGGACCTGCGGGCCGAGATCCCCGAGGGCGTCCGGATGGTGCGCCGCTGGAGCCGCGAGTGGTACAAGGCGCTCGGCACCAGCCGCTACATCGTGTCCAACACGCACCTGCCGTTCTGGATCAACCGCCGCGAGGGCCAGGTGATCGTGCAGACCTGGCACGGCACCCCGCTCAAGCGGATCGGCCACGACATCGACAGCGTGCAGTTCGCCGACCGCAAGTACCTGGAGAAGGTCGCCCAGGAGACTCCGAGCTGGAGCTTCATGATCTCTCCGAACCGCTTCTCGACCCCGATCATGAAGCGCGCCTTCCTCTACGACGGCGAGGTGCTGGAGTCCGGCTACCCGCGCAACGACGTGCTGCTCTCCGCCAAGACGGAGGACCTGGCGCGTACGGTGCGCGAGCGGATCGGGCTGCCGGAGGGCAAGAAGGTCGTGCTGTACGCGCCGACCTGGCGTGACGACCAGTTCTACAAGGCCGGCAACTACAAGTTCGACCTGCGGGTCGACGTCAAGAAGGCGAAGGAGCAGCTGGGCGACGACCACGTCCTGCTGGTGCGCAAGCACTCCAACATCGTGGACGCCGTGCCCGGCGCCGGCGACGGCTTCGTCTACGACGTGTCCAGCTACCCGGACATCGCGGAGCTGTTCCTCATCACCGACGTCCTGGTCACGGACTACTCGTCGCTGATGTTCGACTTCGCGAACACCGGCCGTCCGATGCTGTTCTTCACGTACGACCTGGAGTACTACCGCGACCAGCTGCGCGGTTTCTACTTCGACTTCGAGAAGCGCGCGCCCGGCCCGCTGCTCCAGACCTCCGACGAACTCCTCGACTCGCTGCGGGACATCGACGCGATCAGCGCCCGCTACACCGACGCGTACCGCGAGTTCAAGGAAGTCTTCTGCGACCTCGACGACGGCCACGCCGCCAAGCGGGTCATCACGCGGATGCTGGAGCTGGCGGGACAAGACAAGGACACTCCTTCGGAGGACCGTTGAAGTTCCCCTCCCTCCCCTCTCCGAGCCGGGTCCTCGAACGGGTCCCGGCCCGGCGGCGGCTGCCACTGGCCGTGTACGCCGCCACCCAGGTGATCTTCCTGCTCTGGTGGGCGGCGTTCTACCCGGGCGCGATGAGCTACGACTCGGTCTCGTACGTGTGGCACGTGACCACCGGTCACTGGATGTCGAATCACTCGGTGGTGTACGACGGCCTGCTGTGGCTGTCGCTGCAGACCACCGGTGACGTCGCGCTGCTGACGTTCCTGCAGACCGTGGCCATGGCCTCGGCGCTGGCGTACGTGGCGATGACGCTCCGGCAGTTCGGAGTCAAGGGGAAGTGGAGTTTCTCGGCGGCGGTGGCCTGCGCGCTGCTGCCGCCGATCGGGAGCTTCGTGATCTTCGTCTGGAAGGACGTGCCGTTCGCGATCGGCGCGGTCCTGGCCTTCGGCGCGGCGGGGCGACTCGCCGCGCGTCGGCTGCGTGGCGCGCTGGAGGTCCGGGACCGGGTCTTCCAGCGCGAGATCGCGATGCTGTTCCTGGGCTTCCTGTGCATGGGCCTGTTCCGGAACAACGGTCTGCTCGTCGCGGTGCTCGCGCTGCCCGTCCTGCTGCTGACGCTGCCGCTGATCCGCCGCTGGGTGCTGTTCGCCACGGTCGTCCCGGTGGCGATCGCGGCGCTGCTCAACACCGTGGTCTATCCGGCGATCGGCGTGCAGACGCCGACGAAGGACATGGTGTACGCGATGAACTACGCGGACATCGCGGTGGTGTACGGGCGGGAGCCGAAGAGCTTCTCGAAGGCCGAGACGGACCTGATGCGGAAGGTCGCGCCGCTCAGCCACTGGCGCGGCCGGGCGGCCAACTGCTACGACGCCGACTGGGCCATGCAGAAACCGATGGACCGGCGGGCCGCGGAGAAGTACAACGACCAGCTGCTCGACCTGTGGTTCCGGGTCCTGGGGCGGAGCCCCGACCAGATGATCTCGGCCCGGCTGTGCCGCTCGCACATCGCCTGGTCGCTGTTCCCGGGCCCGGCGGACCTGGCCGGCAACACGATGATCAGCCGCCCCCGTATCTCGGAGAACCTGTACGGCTGGGCCGACTGGAACAGCGCCATGAAGCACAGCAAGTACCGCCCGGTGCTGGTGATGCGCCCGCTGTCGGACCCGCTGAACACCGCGGCCACCTTCGTCTGGGAGGCGTCGACCACCCCGCAGCTCCAGTGGCTGCTGGTCCGCGGCGCGTTCTGGTGCTACGCGGCGTACACCGTCCTGCTGCTCCTCGCGCGACGGCTGCGCAACTGGGCTCCGGTGGCGATGCTGGCGATCCCGCTGGGGCTCCAGCTGACGGTCATCGCGGCGAACCCTGCCCCGCTGGCCCGCTACATGTACGCCCCGGTCTTCCTGGGCATCCTCGCGCTGCCGCTGCT
Source organism: Streptomyces laurentii (assembly GCF_040635425.1). NCBI lineage: Bacteria > Bacillati > Actinomycetota > Actinomycetes > Kitasatosporales > Streptomycetaceae > Streptomyces > Streptomyces laurentii. The sequence continues at coordinate 41,185 of NZ_JBEYHT010000066.1, forward strand.
CGGCGCCCACCCGCGGCTCGCCCGCCGCACGGGCGGCAAGGCCCGTCTGGAGCTGTCCCTGACGGAGCCGAAGTACCCGGCGAAGGACGATCCGCACTGGAAGGCCCCGGCGACGGCGCGCTGAGCGGCGATGCCGGAAAAACGGAAAAGGGGTGCGGGCCCGTGGCCGCCTTGAGGATGTATGGCGTGCCCTTAGAGGCGATCGACAGGGTCGAGGTCTCCTCATGGGTCCGGCCGTGCACCGTG
>NZ_JBEYHT010000067.1:0-41332 GCF_040635425.1 Streptomyces laurentii
CATCACGTGGCACCACATGGCACCACCATGTGCCACTCCACCCCTCCAGGGGGACCTGAGACGCGCGGCGCCGGGCGAAGTGGGCCGGAGGGCAGTCACCTTCGGTGACTGCGGGGTGAACAGGTTGGACCGGGTGTGCGGCCCGGTGGGGTGGGGGCTGGTGGGTGATTCATGATCCCCTGCGGGGCTCATTTCTGGCTGTTTATACGGGACCTGACGGTGTGCGTGGCGGGTGCTGGCCTGTCCCCTGCGGGGCCTGGCCAGGCTGTCTGTTTCATGAGGTTTGTTCGCTGGTAGCGACCAGTGTGAAGGGTGGGAGAGGGTGTATCCCACCTGATGGGGACCCTGGAAAGTGGTCACACAGAGTTCCACTTGAGACCTCATCCAGCAGGCAAGTGGTCTACACCAAAAAGACGCAGCAAAGGGCAGGCTCGGGTTCTTGGGCCCGGGAATGCGGGTGCGGATCTATTCAAATGCCCCATCACCAAAATCGCATGACGATACCGCAAAAAGACTGAGTTGAAAGGCATCTGGCAGAGCGACAAATCCATATGCGGAAATCGCAAATGATCTGATGTCAGAAATTTTGATGCGGATAACGCAAACCTCTGTGCGCCCCTCTCCGGACATCGCGGAAAGGTCCTGCCCGGGAAACGTCTGCCTTGAGGCGATGGGTCGGCAGGGAAGGCACGGAGGCTTCCTGCGGCCGGGGATGCACTGCAGTGAGCCTCCGCCAACTTGAAGTAGCAGGTCAAAGGGCTGGTGTGACCGGTTCTGGGGTACTCGTGCTGGTCACGGGCGACTGTCTGAGCAGTAGATCGTCCGTCAGCGGTTGATCTCGAGGTCCGTCAGGACGAGCAGGGCGCGCAGGAGGCGGGTGGCGGGGGGCGGAGCTTGGTGAGGATCCGCCAGTTCTTGAGGTGGGCGAAGCCGTGCTCGACCGGTGCACGTCCCACGGCGAGGACGCGGTTGGCCTCCTTCTCGCCTCGAGTGAGCTTGTGGGTGCGGGTGGCGATGTAGCCGGTAACGATCACGGGGTCGAGCAGATTGTTGTCCAGGCCGCGGAAGCCGAGGTCGGTCAGCGCTCCGATGCCGGCGGCACGCAGGTGGGCCAGGATGTGGTCGTGGCGGGCAGCGGTGTTGTCATGGGTGCGGCCGGGCCGGGCGGCGGATATCCAGATCATGCGCCCGTTCTCGTCGGTCAGGGCGAGGAAGTGCAGACCGTGGCTGCGGTGTTTGCCGGAGTAGTTGCGCCGGTCGGCCTTGCCGGTGCGGCGCTGGGTACGGATGAGGGTGCCGTCAATCAGGACCACCTCCCCGCCCAGCTTCGCGATCTTCTTCAGAGCACGGTCCAGTCGCGGCGCCTGCGCGGCGAGCAGTCCGATCAGCTCGTCGCGCCAGCAACGAACGGCGGACTCGGACACGTCGTTGCCGCCAGCCATGTCGGCCAGGCGCTGGTCGTGGCGCAGCACGGCCAGGACAATACCCGCGATCTTCCCAGGCGGCAGGATCCGCCACCTGGACCGGATCGTCTTGAGATGGCGCCTGAGCAGGTCGGCGAGGTGGTTGACGGTCCGCGTGGACAGCGGCAGGCGACACTGGTAGACAAGCGGGCGGGTGTCCTCGGCGCGCTTCTTGGTATTCGTCACACAATTCCAACGGCCGCCGGGGGCACTGCGGTTACGCCCCTGCCGGGCTGCTCCGAGTTGCGGTGCTCCTGGTCACAGGCGGGTGGTGAACCGGCCGTCGGGCAGTTTCCGCAGCCAGCCGCGATCGACGAGTCTGACCAGCTTGCTGCGCAGGGGTTCCAGCTTGGCCTTCACGCTGACGTCCACCCCCACCACCTCGCGGGCCATGACCGGTCCGGCGGCTGCCGCACGGCGGCGATGATGCGCTGGTAGTCCCACGGGAGCGCGCCCTCTTCCATGCCCGGTTCGCGGTGCGGGATCAGCATCACCGCCCGTCCGGCCACCTGCCCGGGCACCGGTCCGGTGGAGGCGCGTTCCTTGGCGAGCTGCCCGGTTATCCGTTCAAGGACACCTTCGGCGACAGCGAGCTCGTCCCGCTCAGCCCGCACTTCCGCCAGCTGCATGGCCAGCTGTTCTTCGAGTTCGTCCAGCTCCGCGCGCCGCGCGGTGATCCGTTCCAGCAACTCGGGATCCAGCATGCACCGGATCGTAGAGGGCCATCCGCCCACGGGAACCGGCGGCCGTACGGTCGCGTGACTCCACCGTCGAAGGCCGGTAGGCAGGGGGCGGCGGAGCTCTGGCAGTGCTCCGCACATCGCGCACCGCGCCACCACGGGCTCAGCCCCCTGCGGGCACGGCGCACACCTCGCTCACCACTGCGGCGGTGGCGGCTGTCTCCGACCAGGCAGCAGCAGAGCCGTTCCTCCGCGGAGTCACCGGAATCCTCGCGTTTTCTCACCAGGAGGGTCGCAGAATACTCACACTTGTCTGTATTCGATTCAAAAAGATGACTAAAGAGTGTCTTGACACCACTTCAGCACGTTCTGCTTCAGGCCCCCTCCGGCCGACGTCTCCGTCGTCGCCGGTGCCGGAGCCGCGCGGCGACGGCCCAGCGCGAGTGGTGAGACCGGCCCCGAGCGCTGCGGCGCGGGGCGTGGACGACCGGCGCGCCCCGGCCACTCGGCCGATCCTCTCGGCCACCCCGGCGGCCCGGCCTTCGAGCAGCAGTCAGCTGTGGCTGATCTAGCTCCACCGGCGGGCGAGCTGTTCACTCGGCAAAACACGAAAGAGCGTCATTCCCTTTGCTCGTTATCCTTCGGTGACGAGGCAAGTTCGTTCGCTGGCAGGTCAAGGTCAGGCCGGGTCAATCTGGTTGACCAGCAGGCTTGTCCTGCCGTCTCGAATATCCACTCGCCGAATTCTCTCCGAGGAATCCTCCAAGACCCCGTTGCGCGCCATGATCTCGCCGGCCCCGGCCACCCACACAACGCCCGGATCCCGCCACGCCCTGCCTCAGCGCCCATCTCTAGTCGCTCCCCCCAGTCCCGGCGCTCTGCCGGGGTCTCTCCACTCGCTGACGGCGTTACGGATTGGTCGAGTTGGCGGAGACGAGCTAGCATCTCTCGTTCCGTGATCAAGGTATCTTCGGGGGGAACGAACCGATGCTGAAGCGAGCAATGCGGGTGGGCACCACTGTTGTGCTGGCCACCGCCGCCACACTCACCCTTGGTGGTCCGGCCGAGGCCGGCACCGGCCAAGAGATCTGCTACCAGGCCCATGTCCAGGACCGGGGTTGGCTGCCTTGGGTGTGCAATGGAGCCTGGGCAGGCACGCGAGGCGAGGGCAAGAACCTGGAAGCCCTGCGCGTCACGACGAACTACGGGGAGATCTGCCTGCGCGCACACCGGTCACGCTACGGCTGGGACTCTACAGAGCAGTGCGCCAAGCCGGGGAAGACGGTACAGATCGGCACCGAGGGCATGAACGTTCCGATCGAGGCGATCGAGTACGTCGAGCGACCCGGCGGCTCGGGCGGCTATGTGTTCTCGACCGCCCATCTCCGGGACAAGGGCGACGTTCCGCACTACCGGACCTCCACCTACCACACCGGCTGGAATTACTACGCACGCCTCGGCACCACCGGTGAAGCGCGCCCCATGGAAGCCGTCCGGTTCAACTGGTCGTAGTCGGTTTCCGTCAACGCCTTCTTTCGATTCACAGAGGTCGTTGACAGCAGTGTGTACCAGCGCCTCGGCCCTCGTCATGCAGGGCCGAGGCGCTTCCTGTTCCAGCGAATACCTGAGCGTCATACCTGGACCGACTCGTCTGATCGAGCCTTGATCCCACCAAATCAAACGCTCAGTGTGCGACACGAAGTCGCTCCATGTAAGTAAGGGCAGCCACGTGAAGGAGGTATCGATCGGCTGAACTTCGGGCCAGTGTCCAGGGCCCGTCCCCGCGCTCGCATGCGTCGCTGGTAACGGCGGGGTGTGAAGCCGAGCGTTCAAGCCCAAGAGCACCCCGGCCATCGGGGAGCGACAGGTGAGGGGAAGGCTGGACGGGCGAACGAAAGTGAACCCTCGATGATGCCCCGTGATTTTGAGACCGCGCCGATGGCGTGCTGGCGGCGGTAACAGGACCCGGTGCTGCAAGGCACCAAGCGACCTTCGGGTAACTGAGCCCGGAGGGAGGACACCGCTGGTCTCGGGGTAGAGGGGGCGCCCACCCCAGTCGCGTCTTACTGGTGCGGAACGTGGAAACCCCGACGGGGTCCAAGCCACCCGGCTTGGTAGGCCGACCGCAAGGAAGGCTGAACTCCCTGGCGGGAGAAGGAAGATCCAAGAAGCGAAGGCCGGCGGGCCGAAAGGCCAGAGGAAACCGGGAGTTGGGACCTTCACCCGCTCTCGCATAACTCGCCGGATACGGGTCCTGGTGGCCCGGCCCGAAAGGGCGCCCACGTGGATCAGGTGAGCCTTTGAAGTCACCACTGCAAGGAAGCCGGAACCGAGGGACAAGTTAGACACCGGAGGCGAATATGGAGACCACGGCATCTGTCGTGAAGTCCTCGCCTGCGGTGAACGGACCCGAGGTCGACTTACTCGACTGGCACGGCATCGACTGGGCCGGGTGCGAGGAGAACGTACGGCGGCTGAGGCAGAGGATCTTCAAGGCGACGCAGGGCGGGGACCTGAAGAAGGTCCGCAACTTGCAGAAGCTCATGCTGAGAAGTCGCAGCAACACGCTGGTCAGCGTGAAGCGGGTGACTCAGCAGAGCAGTGGTCGCATGACCGCTGGTATCGATGGGGAACGGGCCCTCACGCCGAAGGCGAGAGGGACGCTGGCGGCCGAGATCCATCGGTCGTCGACGCCTTGGAGGGCCAGGCCGGTCAAGCGAGTGTTCATTCCGAAGAGCAACGGGAAACAGCGACCACTCGGCATCCCGGTCATCCGTGACCGAGTTCTCCAGGCCCGCGTGAAGAACGCGCTGGAACCCGAGTGGGAAGCGCGGTTCGAGCCGAGGTCCTATGGCTTCCGGCCCGGCCGCAGCTGCCAGGACGCGATATCCGCGATCTTCTGGACGGTGAAGGGCAAGAACCCGAAACGTCTGTGGGTCCTGGACGCGGACCTGTCGGCGGCGTTCGATCGCATTGACCACAACCACCTGATGACCACGCTCGGCCAGTTCCCTGCCAGGGATCTGATCCGAGGGTGGCTGAAGGCGGGCGTGATCGACCGCGGCCGGTTCGCACCGACCGAGGAGGGAACTCCCCAGGGCGGTGTGATCAGCCCGCTGTTGCTGAACGTTGCTCTGCACGGACTGGAACAGGCCGCAGGGTGCCAATACACGGTGCGGGCCGGGCGTGAGCCCGGCTCGAAGCCGGGCACCCCGGTGCTGGTGAGGTATGCCGATGACTTCGTAGTGCTCTGTCACGACGAGGAACAGGTGCACCAGGTCAGGGCCCGGCTGGAGGACTGGCTGGAGCCGAGGGGTCTTCGCTTCAACGAGGAGAAGACCCGGGTCGTCCACCTCGATAAGGGGTTCGACTTCCTCGGTTTCACCGTCCGCCGGACGGGCGGAAAGTTGATCATCAAGCCGAGCACAGCGGCTTGCGCGAGGCTCCGGGCGCGACTGCGGACCGAGGTGAAGGCCCTGCACGGGTCCAATGCCGAGGCCGTGTTGCGCAGGTTGATCCCGATCGTTCGCGGTTGGGCTGCCTACTACCGGGCGGTGGCATCCACGACGACGTTCGCGTCGTTGGATCACTACATGTGGCGACTGACCTTCAAATGGGCCAGACGAAGCCACCGCAACAAGTCGAGGCACTGGGTCGTGGAGCGGTACTTCGGCCAGTTCCACCCGTCCCGGCGAGACCGGTGGGTGTTCGGCGACCGCGGCAGCGGCGCCTTCCTCATCAAGTTCGCCTGGACCGGCATCGTCCGCCACCAGCTCGTCAAAGGCGGGGCGTCCCCGGACGACCCCGATCTGATCGAGTACTGGCGGGACCGCCGTCGCAGGAAAGCGCCGCCGCCGATGGACAAGACGAGTCTTCTCCTGGCGGTCCGGCAGCAGGGGCTCTGTCCCCTCTGCAAGCAGGCGCTGATCGTCGGAGCCGAGTATGAACCGGACAGTCCACGCGAGTGGATCAACTGGTTCGCGGCCTCGAAGAAGATGCTCCACAAGCATCACTTCACCTACCGGCGAGACGGCGGCACGGACGAGCGGAACAACCTTCGCCTCGTGCATTCTGAATGCCATCGACAACACCACGCTGGCGACGGCAAACGGGCCACATAAACCTGCTGGCCTGCGAAGCCCATGGGGCTTGCTTGAGCCGGATGCGGGGAAAGCTCGCACGTCCGGTTCTGAGGGGGCCGGGGATCAGTAATGGTCTCCGGCTACCCGACCACAGCGACTGCAACGGTCACCTTGTCTGGGTGTCGATACGAGTGCAGGTCCGTGCGATCGATGACGGCGAAGGGCGGCGTCTGCTGCGGATCGTCCGCGGGGGCACCGGGCCGGTGGTGACCTGGCGGCGGGCCCAGATGGCACTGTTGTCCGCGCGTGGCATGCCGATGGCCTAGATCGCCGAGGCGTCGCTCCCCGGCGATGACCGGGTCTGGGCGGTGATCCACAACTCCTGGCCCTCGCCGTCCGGTCGCAGGGCGCGGTCGAGGCGGTGCCGGGTCAGGGGGTCGGGCTGGGCTGCGGGGGCTTCTGACTCTGTCGGTGGGGCCTGGTTCCGCTGTCTTGTCAGGGACGCCGTGAGGCGGGCTCGGTTGCGTAGCGGTTCATCGTGTCGATGGTGGCCTGTGGCGTCAGTGGGTGGTCGGCGGTGAGTGATTCCTGGAGGTCTCGGAAGTACTGCACGTACAGGTCGGGGGTGAAGGTGCTGAGGATGACGGCGGGTTGGTCGGTCGGGTTGGCGAAGGTGTGCGGGGTGCCGGGCGGGACCATCACGAGCGTGCCCGGGGTGGCGTCGTACTCCTCGCCCCCGACGGTGAAGCGCACGGTGCCGGACAGGACGTAGAAGCCCTCGTCGTGTCGGGCGTGGCGGTGCTGCGGCGGTCCCTGGGTGTGCGGGGCGAGGACGGACTCGGCGATCGCGAGGCGGTGCCCGGTGTGGCTGCCGTCCTCCAGGATCCGCATGCGGGTGGTGCCCAGGACGATCGTCTCGCCGTCGCCGGGTCCCACCACGGAGGGAGGCCGAGGTCGGGGCCCTGTTGTTCGCCCGCTCGCCCGCGGGGGGGCGCGCTGACGCCGGTGGGCAGGGTGCTGCTCGACGAGGCGCGGGCCCTGCTGGAGCATGCCGACCGTGTCCGGGTACGGGTGAGCGCGGCGGCCGGTGTCGCGATCCTCATCGCCGGCATTCTGGGGGACGGCACGGACCTGAGGGTGTCCCGGCTGGCCGCCGCCTACCGCCGGCGCCATCCCGGCGTCGACATCCGTGTCCGCGGCACGGATCTGACCGGCCCCGCGTGTGGGCTGCGCGCCGGACTGGTCGATGTCGCTCTGACCCGTGCGCCGTTGGACGAGTCCGTCCTGACGGTGCGTACGCTGCGGAGCGATCCGGTCGGTGTGGTCGTGCGGGCCGACGATCCGCTGGCCCGTCGTGGCCGGGTGCGGCCGGCCGAGCTGGGCGATCGGCGCTGGTTCCGGTTCCCGCAGGGCACCGACCCTCTCTGGCAGTCGTACTGGAACGGTGGCAGACCGCGCGAGGGCCCCGTGGTGCGCGGCGTTCAGGAGTGCCTGCAGGCCGTGTTGTGGAACGGCACGGTCGGCCCTGGCCCCGCTCGGACACGACGTGCCCGCGGAGCCGGCAGTGGTGCCGCTGACGGGCATGCCGCCGAGCCGGGTGGTGGCGGTGTGGAACGAGGGTGACACCAATCCGTTGGTCCGGTCCTTCGTCGGGCTCGCGACGGCCGCGTACCGTCGCTGAGTACGGGCTGCCGGTGTTCACCGCGACGCGTGAGCGGTTCGAGCGCCGCGGTCCCAGCGGCCTCCTCCCCTCCCAGGGCTCGCCGGTGGGGGTTCGGGCGATATCCGGGTGCGAGGCGGTCGGGGCTGCCGATAGCTTCGCCCGAATGACACCCATGCTGAGCGAATCCGTCCGGGCCCTGCTGGACAGGCCGGTTCCCGCCGTCCTCGCCACCGTCAATCCCGACGGAAGCCCGCAGTCGTCCGTGGTCTGGGTCGGCCGTGACGGAGACGACCTGCTCGTCTCCACCGCTGCCGGCCGCCGTAAGGAGCGCAACCTGCGCCGCGAGCCGCGTGCCAGCCTGACCGTCTACGATCCGGCCGACCCGCTGCGGTACGTCGAGATACGCGGCCTCGCGACCATCAGGGAGGACGTCGGCCGGTCTTTGGCGGTGGGTCTCGCCGAGCAGTACGAGGGTCCCGGCGCCGGCCAGGAGTACCTGGACCTCCCGGCGGAGGCTGTTCGTGTCGTCGTCCGTATCAGCCCGACCAAGGTGGTCGGTACCGCGACGGTCTGACCGGTCGCCGCCGGGCTGTCCTTGCGGCAGCGGAGCCGTGGGTTTTGCAGGGTGGTCGACCACCTGGCCGGGGTTGAGGGGGTGCAGGGGTGTGATCCTCTCGTGTGCCCGGGCCGGGGGCGGTGCGGTTCCGGTGGAGGGGTGGAATCCCGGGGGGGTCCGGGATTCCACCCCTCAGGGGGTTGGGCGGGGAGGTCAGGCGAGGGCGAGGGTCCTGGTGAACCGTCTCGGCGTGTGTGCCGTTCCCGTCGGCGGCCGGATCGCCGCCGGGTCGGGTTCTTCGTCGCTCCGCAGCAGGCGGACCAGGGACGTGCGGGCGCGGGCGACGCGTGAGCGGACTGTGCCGACCGGGCAGCCGATGGCTTTGGCCGCCTCGGCGTAGGGCAGGCCCAGGAGTTGGGTCAGGACGAAGGCGTCGCGTCGTTCGGCCGGGATCGAGGCGATCAGTGCGGCGAGGGCCACGCCGTCGTCGATTCCGGGCAGGCCCAGGGGCTGGGTGTGTTCCGCCTGTGTCTGCCAGTCGTCGCGGTCGGAGAGTCTGGGGCGGGTGGCCGCGTGGCGCAGGCTGTCGGCCACGGTCCGGCGGGCGATGGACAGCAGCCAGGTGCGGGCGGAGGACCGTGCTTGGAAGCGGGGCAGCGCGCCGATCGCGCGGAGGAAGACTTCCTGGGTGAGGTCGTCGGCTGCCTGGTGGTCGGCGCTCAGGTAGGTGACGTAGCGCCGTACGTCGCGGTGCAGGGCCCGGACGAACAGGTCGGCCTTGTCCGGGTCTCCGTCCCGTGCGGCCAGGGCGAGCCGGGTGGTCGCCGCTTCGGTGTCGGTGTCGGTGTCCGGCATGTACGTCGGGGGGTTCGTCAGGCGCCGTTTGGGGGTGTCACGGGCAGGTGTCATCGCCACAAGTCCTTGTGAGGCAGGGAATCCGGCGGCGCGCGCGGGTGCGCGGGTGCGCCGGTGAAAGGGGTCGCGGCCTGCCGTGGCGGCGGCATGGCCGATGCCCGAGCGGCAGCGGCGGGGTTCGTGTGCTGTTCGCGCTCGGGGAGCCGGCTGTCAGGAGACAGCGAAGGCCGGTGGAGGGCCCCGGGAGATGACGGAGTGGGCGAGGAGGAGCTGCCGGGGGGCGCGTTCGTCACCGGCGTGAGCGGGCCGGGCCTGAGGGCGCGGCGGGGGTACGGGGACGATGGCGGCGAGCAGGTGCCATAGCGGCCGCAGCGGTGAGCGGAAGCGCCGCAGGGGCAGGGATCGTACGAGGCGGAAGGCGGCGCGTTCGCCGTGCGCCATCCACAGGCCGCTCAAGAGGGCGGCGAGGAGGTGCGCGGAGAGCATTCCGAGGGACGAGGACATGGCGGTCATGTCGTGGGCGGCGGCCTCGGGGGGCGGGAGTGGGTGCCCCATGGCCTCGTGGGACATGCCCATGTGCCCGATGGCCATGTGGGCTGTGCCTGTGTGGCCTGTGCCTGTGTGGGGTGTCGCCATCGGGTCGGTCGCGGGCTGGGACGGTGGCATGGCCTCGTGCTGCTGAGCCCGTGAGAAGACCTCGTGCAGCACGCTCTGGACCGCCACGGTCGCCGCCGTCACACCGAGGAGGCCGCGCTCGCGGCCGGCCAGTGCCCAGGCGGCGGCGAACGTCCCCGCGTATGCCAGGGCGAGCGTCGGCGCGGGCAGGTCCCGGCCCGACATCAGCACGTGTCCGGTGGCCGCGAGCAGCACGCAGACGGCCGCGAACATCGCGGCCCGGGCTCCTCGCGTACATCGGCCTGGTGCCATGGCGCGCTCATCCTCGCACCGGTGCGCGGAGGCGTGAGGGCGGGTGCGGCAGTCGCGGCCGTTCTCTCGGTCTGGCGGGTCGTGGAGACGTACGGGGCGTCAGGTTTCCGCGTGTCGGCGGGAACTCGGGGCCGTCGCCGTCCGACTCCTGTCCTGTCGTCACCTGACGTTCCAGGAACAGGAGCCCCCATGAACCGCAGGCAGATACTCCGTGCCGGCACCGTCCTCGGTGCCACGGGAGCCCTGGCCGCCACCGCGGCCTCTCCGGCGTTCGCATCCGGGTCCGAGTCCGCCGAGTCCGGGTCCGGCCGGGAGGCGGGCCGTCCCTTCCGAGTCCACATCGCGATGTTCGACGGTGTCGAGGAGCTCGACTTCACGGCCCCGTACGAGGTGTTCTCGGCTGCCGGGTTCTTCACCCCGAGCCCGGTGGAGGTCCGGTACGTCTCCGCCACCGGAGCGCGCGGCATCACCGGCGCGTACGGCATGGCCGTCCGCGGCATCCGTCCCTGGGCTCCTGAAGAAGCGGACCTGCTCGTCGTCCCGGGCGGTGGCTACACCCGTCGCGACGGCCCGGGGGTGTGGGCCGAGATCGATCGCGGCATCCTGCCCCGTGCCCTGGCGGCAGCGCCGCGGCCGGGCCTGACCGTCGCGGCTCTGTGCTCCGGCGTGATACTCCTTTCGGCCGCCGGGCTCACGAAGGGCCGCCCCTGTACGACCCATCACAAGGTCAAGGCGGACCTGGAACAGCGGGGTGGCCTGGTGAAGAACGCCCGTGTGGTCGACGATGGCGATCTCGTCACCGCCGCCGGCATCACCTCCGGTCTCGAGCTCGCGCTCTGGCTGGTCCGCCGCGAACTCGGCGCGGACCCGGCGGTGAACCTGGAGCAGATGCTGGAGTACGAGGCGCGCGGCACGGTCTGGAGCTCGAGCCGGGGTCGCTGAGGCCGGTCCCGGGCGTGCTTGTTCGTCCGCGGAGACGAGTTCCTCCCTGGCGCCACGGCCCGGCGCCGCGCGGGGCGGGGATCGTGCTCGTCCGGTGGCCCGATGCCCCCGCGCCTGGTTCCGGTCCGTTACGGACATGAGGCCTGCGGCACCCCTCCCAGGGGGCACGCCTCATCCGCCGCTGGAGGGCTGCCGGTTGGCGTAGTAGTAGAGGGCGAGGTCGTCGGGGTGGTGGACGCGTTCCTCGGTGCCGCCGATCTCCTTGAGGAGGAGGTGGATCTTGTCGTGCGGGTGCCGGGTGACGAGCCAGGGATTGTTGTCGCTCTCCAGCCAGACCTTGGCCTACACCTTGTCTCCGACGCGGACTTCGCCGCCGTCCTTCGTGCGGAACTTCGATGCCATGGACCGTACATACCCGTCCTTCACTCTCCCGGACCGCCAGGTCTGCCTGGCAGGCGCGGCTGTGGGTGTGCGTTCCGGCAGGGGTGGCCGGAGTGAGGGTTCGTCCGGCCGGTGCCTGTCCGCGGTCGCACCGTCCGGCACCTCGGCTTGTCCCGGCCGTGCGCACACTCGCGTCACGGGGAGGCGGCGGGTCCGAGGTGACCGGCGGATGGGATATGATCATTACACGCAAGCGGGCGAACGCAGCCTCGCAAGCGGTGCGTTGGTGGTCCAAGGAAAGACGCCCCACTTCCTGTGGGGAGATGCAGGTGCAAGGCCGGCCCAGCGCTCGACCGAAAACCCGCCCCAGGAATCCCGGGGGCGGGTTTTCTGCTGATTCCCGGCGTTTCCGCCAAGGACCGCCAGGACGCGCAGCTACTCGAATTCCTCGCGGGGATGTCTGCCGCAGTCGAACCTTGCGCCGTAGGGCTTCAGTTGAGAGAGGTTCGCTGAACCGGTCCGAGTTCGAAGCGGGCGGCGAGGCGGTCGGCTGGGGCGGGTGCGGAGACGGTTCCGTCGATCGCGAGGGGGTCGAGGCCGTGGAGGGGGGCCTGCTCGCGGACTTCGCCGTCCCGGAGTGCGTCGCGGGCCAGGCGTTTGGTGAGTGCGTCCGTCGGGTCCTCGTTTCCCCGGTTGGCCCGGGCGCGGGCGGGATCCGCGTAGCGGTGGGCACGTGCGTTCTCCCGGATGCGGGGGTGGGAAGGAGGATGGCGGCCTGTCGGGTCGATACAGTGCGCGTCGTGGAGATATCTGGCTGGTATGTCTGGATCGCGCTTGGCCTGGCCGTCTTTCAGGCTCTCGGCATTGTCCTGCTCTTCCGGCGGATGAGAGGGACGGACCCTGTGGTTCGTTCCCAGGCGCGTTTCGACCTGCTGGAGGCTGTCGGCGGGCTGCTGCTTCTCGGCGGCCTGTCGCTGAGCCTGCTGGTGGCGGGTGCGTGGTTCGGGCTCACTCTCGCCGGCATCGTGCTCCTTGCTGCCGTCTACGCGGTGAAGGGTGTTCGTCTGCTTCGTGCCCGCCGTCGCTCGGCATCCCGGTCCTGAGGGGCCCTTGGGTCGTCTCGCGTAGAGCTGAGGCGGGGCGTCCCGTACGCGGACGGCGTCTTGGCGGCTCCAGGGCGGGTGGCAGGGGCAGGTCGCTGCGCAGTTCGGCTCCGGTGGCGGCGGGGCGGCGGGCGAGCACGCCGCTGTTCGAGCGGGGCGGGCGGCTGCGGCTGAACGACGCCGGGCACCTGCTGTGCGGCTACGTCGAACGCGCTCTCGGCGAACTGGAGGCGGGACGGCGGGCGGTGGCCGAGGCCGTCGGGGATGGGGCGGGGACCTTCATGGCCTTCGGCGGTCCGCCGGCCGCGTTCGAACAGTGCTGCCCCGCAGTGGAGATCGAGCTGCACCAGCTGCCGGTCGCCGAGATGGCCCGGCGGCTGCGGGCCCGGGACGTCGACTTGGCCGTCGCCTCGCAGCCGATCACCACCGAGGGACCGGACTCGGTCCGGCTCCTCGACGAGGAGGTCGCGTTGGCCCTGCCGGTGGGTCATCCGCCGGCGGGCCGTGCCTCGGTCGGCGTCGAGGAACTCGTCGGCCTGCCCCTCATCGCGCCCCGTCCCGGGCACTGGCAGCGCCGGCTGCCGGACCAGCTGTTCGCCGGACGCGGCCTGACGACCAGGATCGTCTGCGAGGGCGACGAGGCCGGCGCGATCGCCGGACTGATCAGCGCGCGCCTGGGCGTCGGCCTGGTGCCCGTCATCGCCCGCCGTACCATCAGCCGCGTCCCGCCGGCCTGGGCCGGTGTCGACAGCCCCGACTGCCGCCGCGTCCTGACGCTGCGCTGGGCGCAGGGCGGACGCTTGCCCGCCCCCGCCCGGCTGCTGCGCGACGCGGTCGCCGTGTGGGGCTGGGAGGCGGGCGGGGCCGGCGGCTGAGAGCCGGCCTGTCTTCCCGGATGGGTCGGGGTGCGGTGCCGGATTCGGGTCCTGTCGGCCGTGTTCCTCCCTCACGCGGCGGGGGCTCACGAGAACACTCTGCGGCAGGAAGGCACGCCGGCAAGAGGTGAAATGATGGCCCGTCAGGATCGGCGGCAGGGAGGCTCCGGGGTGGACCGACTGGAAGCCGATACGGACAGCACGGACGAACCGGCCGAAGATCAGGACGACTTGGAAGGTCACCGCGGGGACACCACGGCCGAGCCCCAAAGCCGTAAGTGGCGGCCCTTCCTGGCTCTCGGCACGGCGGCATGCGTTCTGGTCGCCTCCGAACTGACCTGGCTGTTCTGGGACGACCTGATGTACCCCTTGGGCGACCCTCGCGCCTGTGCCGGAAGCGACACCGCGCTGCCGGATGTCATCGTCGCCGGTGGTGCGCGGCTGCCTTCCGACGCCACCCAGGTCCGGTACTACACCTACGAAGGACAAGCCGTCGTTTCCTTCGTCAGCGATCAGGTGCCCGGCTACCTCGTGCGCGCGCACCTGATACCCGACACGGCTCCGCCAGTCCTCGACCGGGAACACGGTTCGGCCTACGGCCTGGGCCCCGACGACTCCGACCTGCCCGAAGGACTGTGCGGGGAAGGCATCCGCGGGCCTGCCTGGATCTTCGACCTGCCCATGCCGCCCGACACGGCCGGCCTGCCCGGTGTGCCCAGCCCGGGCACCGTCCTCGTCGAAGTGTCGGCAGACGGCCATGACGCGCTACGCACCCCGGCCCGGGTCCAGTTGACCTTCCCGCTGGTGACAGCCGAGGACTGAACAGGGCGCCACGGCTCCGAGCCCTTCTACGGGGTGAGCGGCGACGACTCCCCTGGCGCCGAGTGCGGCAAGGCGAACAGCCCCACCGACCGGTGCATGACCTCACCGGTAATCGACCAGTCAGGGAAGTCCGCGCAGGATGGTCGGCGAGCCGCTTCGCAACCGCGGCGGGCAACCGACCCTTGAGGAGAATCCTTCCAGTGAGCGCTTTCGAAACTGCGGTCGGCCGCTACCTCGCGGCCTGGAACGCCCCTGACGCGGTCACCCTCGCCAAAGCCGTCGCCGACGCCTGGATGGAAGACGGCACTTACACCGACCCGCTGATGGACGTCCGCGGTCACGAGCAGCTCGTCGCCGGCATCGCCGCGGCGCAGCGGCAGTTCCCCGGCTACGAGTTCAAGCTGACCGGCACGGTGGACGGCCATCACGACGTGGCCCGCTTCACCTGGGATCTCGTCTCCAGCACCGACGGGTCCTCCCCCGCCGCCGGATTCGATGTCATCACCCTGTCCGAGACGGGCCGGATCATCTCGGTGCACGGCTTCCTGGACCGGATTCCCGGCGTCTGACGCCCTCCTGCCTCCTGCGCCCGGTAAGCACCGGGCGCAGGAGGACGAACGCGGGCCGCGGCGCAGGGGCGGGGCGCGCGGCGGGAGGGGATTCGAGGGGAAGTGCCGTACGAGGGGTGGTGGGCGTGGCACACTGCGCGCGTCCAGGCTCGTCCGGGCCGCGTCCGCGAACAGTGGGTGCGGTGCGGCCGGCGTGCCGGGCCCGGGTGCCGACGGAGCTCGCTGTCGGGTCTGCCGGCCGTGCCGCTCTCAAGGAGGATTCCATGCCCTCGTCCGCCGCCAGGAGGCGAACGGTCGCGGCGGTCCATGCCGCGCCGGTGTTCATGGACACGGAGGCGACGGTCGACAAGGCCGTCGGCTTCATCGAGCAGGCCGGCCGGGAAGGCATCGACCTGCTGGTGTTCCCGGAGACCTTCGTGCCCGGCTACCCGTACTGGATCGAGGCGTACGCGCCGCTGGACCAGCAGGCCGTCGACGCCGTTTACGCCGGGGCGTCCGTCGAGGTGCCGGGGCCTGGGATCGACCGGGTCCGGTCGGCCTGCCGGCGGGCCGGCGTCGGAATCGTCCTCGGTGTCAGCGAACGCCTCGCGGGCACCCGTACCTGCTTCAACAGTCAGGTCTTCGTCGACCCCGACGGGGCCTTGCTCGGGGTGCACCGCAAGCTCCAGCCCACGTACGCGGAGCGGATGGTGTGGGCTCAGGGCGGCGGCGCCACGCTCGGCGTGTTCGACAGCGTGCTCGGCCGGGTCGGCGGGCTGGTCTGCTGGGAGCACACCATGAACCTGGCCCGGCAGGCCCTGATCGTCCAGGGGCAGGAGATCCACGCGGCGGCCTGGCCCGGGCTGTCGACCATGGCCGGCTTCGAGACCGTCGCCGACACACAGATCGACGCGATGATGAAGACTCACGCCCTCACCGCCCAGGCGTTCGTCGTCTCCGCGGGCAACCCGGTCGACCAGACCTGTCTGGACTGGATGGAATCCGCCCTCGGCCCGCAGAAGCACATCACCGCGGGCGGCGGCTGGTCGGCGGTGATCCACCCCTTCACCCAGTACCTCGCGGGCCCGCACACCGGCCCGGAGGAGCGGCTCGTCACCGCCACGATCGACCTCGCCGACCTCGACGCCGTCAAGGTCTGGGTCGACTCGCGCGGCCACTACGCCCGCCCGGAGATCCTGGGGCTACGGGTCGACCAGCGGCCGCTGTGGCACGACGAGGGCGAGCACCGATGGCCCGCTCCCGCGGGCGGCCGCGAGTCCGAGAACCCGGACAGGACGGACTGACACCGCGGGCCCGGGAACAGACATGGACACGGGGACCGGTGACCGGTGACCGGGCGGCGGGGTGTGACGTGTCGGCCGGGGGCCGTTCGACGGTGTCAGGCTCCGATGCCGACGGAGGAGACGTAGGCGTAGGCGCTGTAATCGGAGTCGAGGTCGGAGATGACGTCGTCCCAGACCTCGTCGACGAGGCCGGTGTCCTTGCGGGCCCAGGCGTCGAGAAGGTCGGCCCAGATGTAGCGGACGGTGATGGAGCGCGGGGAGAGGTTGGGGCGCCTGCGGGCCTCGGGAACGTGGGCCTGGTCGACGGGGTGGATCTCCATCCGGCGGCCTCGGCCGTCGTTGTCGAGGTGACGGGTGAGCCAGCCGGAGCGGATCAGGTTCTCCCGGCGCCGCTCCCAGTACGCGGCGTCGATCCTGCGGCGGTTGGCCGGTGTCGGGGAGATCGCGCCCTTGTTCCTCATCCAGGTACGGATGGTGCGCGGGGCGGCGCCCTGCGCGGCGAGGGCCGCGCGGCCGGCTTTGCTGTCGAGGTAGCGCAGGCGGGCGGTGAGCCCGCGCCGGGAGGCGACGGGCGAGGAGATGCCGGACGAGCGGAAGATCCGGTTGATCTCCAGGACGAGGGCTTCGCCGCCCTTCATTCCGCGCGCTTCGAACTTTCCGAGCTCGCCCCACCGGGACCACAGGTCCGGCGATCCGTCCATTACCGCCTGCCCCCGAGGATGTACGTGTCCTTCGCCTTGACCTGGTTCAGCTCCCGGCCCTCTTCGAAGACCGTCCGCCAGTCCCCCACCACGTGGAGTTCGTCGGTGCCGGAGATCTGCACCACCTGAAGTCCGGACTTTTGTGCCTTGTGCGCTTTCAGCCACAGGTTCGTGAATGCCTTCGAGCGGATGTTGTGCATCCAGTCGGGTCGGCGGATTTCCCGGTTCGAGCTGGACTCTCCGATAGTGGAGACGAACTTAGAATACATGGACTTGACGTAGTCCACGGTCAGTTCGTCGCCTTCGGCGAGCGCGTTCTTGCGGACTTCCGCCAGCGCACGGCGCATCTTCTCCAACAGGCCTTCGGTGGCGCCCGAGACCAGGGAGCGGTGGATGACAGGGGCGTCACTCAGGCCTTGGCGGGCGCAGTCGAGGAGCTGGCG
Organism: Streptomyces laurentii; assembly: GCF_040635425.1. Taxonomy (NCBI): domain Bacteria; kingdom Bacillati; phylum Actinomycetota; class Actinomycetes; order Kitasatosporales; family Streptomycetaceae; genus Streptomyces; species Streptomyces laurentii. The sequence goes on from NZ_JBEYHT010000067.1 coordinate 17,346, forward strand.
CAGCAGGGAGTCGGGGACCCACAGCTCCCCCGGTTCCTGCCGGTTGCCCAGGGGGTTGGGCAGGCCGGGGTGGTCCCAGGCGGGCGGGGTGATCAGATGGACGCCCGACTTCTTCGGATCGTGCGCGCTGCCGGTTTCCTCGCGGAGCCGTCCGATCGGCAGCCAGCATTTCAGTGCGGACAGGTAGGCCGCGTTCATGTCGAGCGTGGTCACCTCGAATCGTGTTCCCTTTTTCGCCGCTGCGTGGATCTCCGGGTTGCGCCATTTCGGGCGGCCTTCCCAGATCTGGTCGGCGCCCTTTTGTGACTTCTTCTGGAGGATGTCGGCCGACGGCGGGAATTCCGAGTGCTCGTAACGGCCGCCGACCCGGGACAGCTTGAGCAGCGCCATGACGTCCGGGATCGCCGCCTTGACGAGTTCGGCCTGGGCGGTCTCGGTGTCGCCCTCGCAGTCGGCCAGCACCTCGCGTACGCGGTCGGTGATCCGGTCCGTGAGCGTGCTGGAGGCGTATCCGGGTGCGCTGCGGCGGGGCGCGGACGTGACAGTGGCGGTGGTGGTGGGCGCCTGGACCGCGAGGGCTGCGGCGACTGGGGCGGGTGAGGTGGGTGGGGGTGTCGGCGGAACGGCGGTCGGAGCGGCCGGGGTTGCCGGGGGCGCAGGGGCGGGGTCGGCCGGGGGCGCCGCGGGGGGCTGGGGCGGCGGGCTCGCGGCGGCGACGGCCGCGGCGCATTCCTCGGCGCTCAAGTGCTGGGGGAAGCCGTCGAGTTCGTCCATGGCGGGCTGCCCGCACAGCACGCACGGACCGGCCGGCACCGGCGGCAGCGGCTGCGGCACGGGGGCTTCGGCGGACGCCGGGGCCGGGGCCGGCGTCTCGGGGGGCGCAGGCGGTTGCGCCTGGGCGGCGGCGGGCCGGGCGCCGGCCGTCGGCGCGGTGGCCGGGGAGGGGGTGGTGGCCGCGGGCGGGATGCCGGGGAGGGAAGCGTGGGCCGGTGACAGGACGGCGGTCTGCTGGAGGCTGGGTACGGCGCCGAGAAGTACGCCGAGCGCGTGGGCCGGGCCTGCCAGCAGGTCGAGTACGTGCAGGCGGTAGTGCGCGGCGAGGGCGTCGGCGTCGGCGAGCGTCCAGTGCGCCCGGCCCGCCTGCTTGCGGGACACCTGGGCCTGGCCCTGTCCGAGGCCGGCCGCGAGGTCTCCCTGCCGTTGTCCGGTCGACGCCATGAGCGCCGCGACGGTGAGCCTCAGCGTGTCCTCGGAACCCATCATGATGCCACCGTAGCATTCTGTATGCCGATTTCGCATACGGAATGCGGGAGTTGACGTGCTCGACGGGCCTCCGGGCACGCCGCCATCCGGGTGAAGTGCCGTCACCCGCCCGCCGCCGTCACCCGTGGCGGGGAGGGTGAAGACCGGTACGCCGGCCGATCCGGGGAACAGTAGGGGCCGAGAGCCGTCCGTACGCGCCCGGGTTCCGCGCCCGAGCGCGTACGCCCCTTTTGGAAAGGATGTCGTCACGTCCTCCCCCGAGAACGCCCAGGCCCCTGATTCCCCGGCCACCGGATGGCGGCGAAGTCCCGGGCCGCGCCGGTGCGACATCACGGTGACGGACGGGGCCGCGGTCCGGCGCGCCGTGAAGGCGGCCGCGCTGGGCAATGCCATGGAGTGGTTCGACTTCGGCATCTACGCCTATCTGGCCGGCACCCTCGGCCGGGTGTTCTTCCCGTCCGGCAGCGACACCGCCCGGCTGCTGTCCTCGTTCGCCGCCTTCGCCGTCGCCTTCCTGGTGCGGCCGATGGGAGGGATGGTCTTCGGGCCGATGGGCGACCGGATCGGCCGCAAGAAGGTGCTGGCGCTGACCATGATCCTCATGGCGACCGGCACCTGCGCCATCGGTCTCGTCCCCGGGTACGCCGCCATCGGCTTCTGGTCCCCCGTCCTGCTCGTCGTCTTCCGCCTGCTCCAGGGCTTCTCCACCGGCGGCGAGTACGGCGGGGCCGCCACCTTCATCGCCGAGTACGCGCCCGACAAACGCCGCGGATACTTCGGCAGCTTCCTGGAACTGGGCACCCTGGCCGGTTACGCCGCCGCGGCCTTGCTGGTCACCGGCCTGACCGCCTGGCTGGGCGAGTCCGGCATGGACGCCTGGGGCTGGCGGGTGCCGTTCCTCGCGGCGGCCCCGCTCGGCATGATCGGCATCTACCTGCGGCTGCGGCTGGACGACACGCCCGCGTACCTCAGGCTGGAGAACACCACCGGCCGTACCGCAAAGGAAGCAAAGGCGCAAGACACCGCGGAGAGCACCACACGGGGCGCTCTGGGTACGGTCTTGCGTGCCCACTGGCGGCCGCTGGTGCTGTGTGTCGTCCTGGTGGGCGCGTACAACATCACCGACTACATGCTGCTGTCGTACATGCCGGCGTATCTGTCGGACGAGCTGGGCTACAGCGTGACGCACGGTCTGCTGATCCTGGTGGCCACGATGGTGCTGCTCATGCTGGTCGTCAATCAGGCGGGCCGGCTGTCCGACCGCTTCGGCCGCAAGCCCCTGCTGACGGCGGGCATGCTCGGCTTCCTCGTCCTGCCCGCACCGGCCTTCGTGCTGGTACGCCGCGGCGGCCTGCTCGCGGTCTCGGGCGGCATGCTGATGCTGGGGATGTCCCTGGTGTGTCTGCTGGGCACGATGTCGGCGGCGCTGCCGGCGATGTTCCCGACCAGGGTCCGCTACGGGGCCCTGTCGGTCGGCTACAACGTCTCGGCGTCCCTGTTCGGCGGCACCACCCCGCTGGTGATCACCGCGCTGATCGGCGCGACGGGCTCCGGCATGATGCCCGCCTACTACACGATGGCCGCGGCCGGTGCCGGTGTGGTGGCGGTGTCCCTGATGAAGGAGACCGCCCGCCTCCCGCTGGAGGGCTCCCCGCCCTCCGTACAGACCGAGGAGGAAGCAGCCGCCCTCGCCCGGGCGCGGGCCCCGGCGAGGGACCGCTGACGCCCCGGTTCCCGGCGGGACCGTTTACCGGGGAGGCGGACGGTGCCTGTGGGCGGGGGTCAGCCTTGCCGGACGGGGCCGATGAGGGTTCCGGCGGCAACGCGCAGGCGGCCGTCGGCGAAGGACGTGCCGGGGACCTGGCCGCCGGGGGCCTGGAGGGTGAAGGAGGCTTCGTCGGCGGGGAGTTGCCGGGCCTCGCCGGGGACCTGGATGTCGAAGTGGACCGGGTGGCCGGGGGCGAGGGTCGCGGTGGTGTGCTGGTCGCCGTACGAACCGGTGGCGACCGGTACCGGGGTGCCGGTCGCCACCGGTTCCCCGGTACCGGGGTGCCGCGGTCGGTGAAGCGTACGCCGGACGGTGAGCCGGCCAGGTCGCAGGGGGCGTAGCCGCGCGGGGTGGTCAGGGTGACGCGGTAGTGGTGGTGTCCCGCGCTGGCGGGCGCGTCGGTGATCCGGGCGGTGTGGTCGGCCGGGCGGCACGCGGAGGGTGCGGGGTCGCGGCCGGGGGCCGGGGGGGCCAGCGCCGTGGCGGAGGCGGTGGCGGTGGCGGTCAGCGGGACGGCGGCGAGGGTGACGGCGGTGGTGCGGTCGAGGTGCATGGGCACTCCTTGCCTTGCGCGAGGGTCGCTGCGATCCGTGCCCGCACACCGTGTCCGGGAATGTCCCGGTATCGTCACAACCCGCCCTGCCGGGGATGGTTGTGGTGGGGTGCCCGGCCGGGCACCCCACCACAGCCGTCCCCGGCAGGGCGGAGGGTCAGCTCAGCCGGACCGGCAGTTCGTGCAGGTCGTTCTGGGTGACGATCGGCTTGTTGCGCAGCTCGGACGCCGGGACGGCCAGGCGAAGGTCCGGGAAGCGCGCGTACAGGGCGGGCAGGGCGATGCCGGCCTCCAGACGGGAGAGCGCGGCGCCGGGGCAGACGTGCGGGCCGTGGCCGAAGGCGATGTGGCGGTTGGGGCTGCGGGTGACGTCGAACTCGCCGGCGGTAGGACCGTACTGGGTCTCGTCGCGGCCCAGCGCGCCGTAGGAGACGATCAGCGCCGCGCCCTTCGGCAGAATCCTGTCCCCGACTTCGACGTCCTCGGTGGCGAAGCGGAACAGGACGTGGGAGGTGGGGGTCGACCAGCGCAGGGTCTCCTCGATCACGCTCTCCCAGGACACTTCCCCACTCAGGACCCGCGCGCGCTGCTCGGGGTGGGTTTCCAGGGCGACGACCGCGTTGACGATGAGGCTGATGGTGGTCTCGTGGCCGGCGGCGATGATCAGCTGGAGGGTGTTGACGATCTCCTCGCCGGTGAGGCGGTCGCCGTCCTCGGAGGCGGCGATCAGGGCGCTGGTGAGGTCGTCGCCCGGGTGGTCGCGCTTGGCGTCGACGATCTTCGTGAACAGTTCGCCGAGGTCCGCCATCATCTGCGGGACCTTCTCGGGCGGGGTCTGGGTCGAGAAGAACTTCTCGAACAGTTCCTTCAGCCGCGGGTGGTCGGCGCGGTCCACGCCCATCAGTTCGCTGATCACGTTCATCGGCAGCGGGTAGGCGAACTCGGCCTTCAGGTCGACCGTTTCGCCCTCGGGGACGGTGGCCAGCCGGTCCAGGCTCGCGTCGGTGAGGGCCCGTATGCCCTCGCGGAGGTGTTCGACCCGCTTGACGGTCAGGGCCTGGGCGACCAGGTTGCGCAGCCGGCGGTGGTCGGCGCCGTCGACGGTGAGCATGGAGCGGCCGGGGTTGGCCAGGCCGATCAGCGGCCAGTCCAGGGGGATCTCGCCGCGCTGCCAGGCGCCCCAGACGTTGATGTCCTTCACCAGGCGGGGGTCGGTGAGCAGCCGGCGGGCCTCGGCGTGGTGGGTGACGGCGTGGCAGGCGACGCCGCCGGGCAGTTCGACGTCGACAAGCGGTCCGGCCGCGCGCAGGGCCGCGGACTCGCCGTCGAGGTCGGTGACGAAGGGGTCGAGCACGATCGGGGTCATCTCGGGCCTCCGGGGGCCGATCCGGTGTCGGGGCCCGGGCCGGGCCCCAGGGCGGGGGTGGGGGTGAAGGAGACGGGCATGTCCGTCAGGCCGCGCAGCCAGGGCGAGGGGCGGCGGGTGAGCCGCTCGGCTCGGACGGCGAGGTCGATGTCGGGGAGTCGGTCGAGCAGGACCTCGATGCCGGTGCGGGCGATGACCTCGGCGGTCTCCTGGGCGGGGAAGGGGCAGCGGTGTTCGCCGTGGCCGAAGGAGAGGAAGGCGTTGTTGCCGCCGGTCAGGGTGGAGCCGTCGGTGCGTACCTGGGGGTCGTAGTTGGCGGCGGCGATGCCCAGGAGGAGCAGGTCGCCGGCCTTGATGTGACGGCCGCCCAGGTGGGTGTCGCGTGAGGCCCAGCGGCCGGCGACGTTCTGGGTGGGGGTGTCTTCCCACAGGACTTCGTTCATGGCTTCGGCGACGCTGTGCCGGCCGCCGGCCAGGGAGGCGGCGAAGCGGTCGTCGGTGAGCATGAGGCGCAGGGAGTTGCCGATCCAGTCGGCGGTCGGCTGGTGGCCGGCGGCCATCATGACCATGAGGTCCTGGGCGATCTCCTCGTCGGTGAAGCCGCCCGGGTCGGCGATCATGCGGGTGACGACGTCGTCGCCGGGCTCGGCCCTTTTGTCGGCGAGCAGCTGGAACATGGAGGTGGCCAGGTGCTGCTGTCCGGCGAGGGCGCGTTCGCGGCCGTCGATCATGTCGTTGAGGGAGCCGACGAGTGCTTCGCCGAGGGTGTCGGCGAAGCCGTAGATCTTGGCCAGGACGAGCGCGGGCAGCAGCATCGCGTACTGGGCGATGACGTCGGCGGTGCCGACGGTGCAGAAGCGGTCGACGAGCGCGTCGGCGAACTCCTCGGCGTGGCGCTTGAGCGCGAAGGGGTCGACGCCTTCGAGGGCGCCCGCGATCATCGCGGCGCGCTGGGTGTGGCGGGGGCCGACGGTGTAGAGGATGGAGGGCTGTTTGCGGCCGATCATGGGCAGCAGGGGCCAGTCGGCGGGGATGTGGTCCCACTGGTTCCACAGGTCGGAGTCGCGGCTGAAGAGTACGGGGTCGGCGGTGACCTGGTGGAGTTCGCGGTAGCCCAGGACGAGCCAGGCGGGGATGTCGCCGTCCAGGACGACGGGGGCGACGGCGCCGTGGTCGCGGCGCATTTCCCGGTACAGGCGGGTGGGTTCGGTCTGGAAACGGGGGCCGGACAGCGGCATCCGGTCCTGGGACGCGGGGCAGCCGGCAGTGGGGGCCGGGGGCTGGGTCACGACAGGGGCTCCGGGGTCTTGTCCGCGGTGAGGGCAAAGACGCTCTGGGCGTCGGGGCCGGCGGCCTGCCGGCGCCGGGACATGGCGTACAGGTGCTCGACGAGGGTGATCAGCACGTGCTTGCTGGACGCCCGGTCGCGGGCGTCGCACATGACCAGGGGGACGTGGTCGGCCAGGGCGAGCGCCTCGCGGATCTGTGTCTCGGTGTGGGGCGGGCCGCCGAAGTCGTTGCAGGCCACGATGAACGGCGCCTTGTGGTGTTCCAGGCGGTCGATGGCGTACCAGGAGTCGGACAGGCGGCGGGTGTCGACGAGGACGACGGCGCCGAGGGTGCCGTAGAACAGGCGGTCCCACAGGAACCAGAAACGTTCCTGCCCGGGGGCGCCGAAGAGGTACAGCACGTTGCGTTCGTCGAGGCTGATGCGGCCGAAGTCGAAGGCGACGGTGGTGGCGGTCTTCGACTGGACGCCGTCGAGGTGGTCGACGGCCTCGCCCGCGCTGGTCATGGTCTCTTCGGTGTTCAGCGGGCGGATCTCGCTGACGGAGCGGACCATGGTGGTCTTGCCGACCCCGAAGCCGCCGACGATGGCGATCTTCAGTCCGTTGTCGGCCGTCGCCTTGAGGGCGGGACGGTCAGAGGTTGCGGAGTCCAACGAGCACCTGTTCCAGGATGTCGGGGGCGGGCAGCCGGTCCGCGACCCGGGCGACGCGCGGGTGGCGGGCGCTGATCCGGCCGGTGGCCAGCAGATCGGACAGCAGGATGCGGACGATGCCGACGGGCAGTCCGAGGCAGGCGGCGATCTCCACGACGGCGGTGGGCAGGGTGCACATCCGCAGGATCGTGGCGTGTTCGGACTGCATGCCGAGGGTCGGCTCGCACTCGGACACCACCAGGGTCACCAGGTCGAAGGCGTCCGAGTCGGACCGGCTGCGCCCCTGGGTGAGGGTGTACAGCCGGTCCGGGGCGTCGTCCCGGCCGGGGCGGGGGCGGGGGCGGTTCATCCGTTCTCGGCCGGGTCGGCGGCGGGTGTGCGCGGCGGGGCGCTGAGGTGTTCGCCGAGCTGTTCGACCAGTTCGCTCATGTTGTGGCCGACGAGGCCGACGTCGGCCTGGTCGGAGGCGATGACCGCGAGGTGGGCGCCCGCTCCGGCCTCGACGATGAACAGCACGCCGCCGTAGAACTCGGTCATGGCGGAGCGTACGCCGCCGGTGCCGTCGCCGAACTCGGCGGACGCGCCCTGCGACAGGCTCTGGATGCCGGCCGAGATCGCGGCCAGCTGGTCGGCCTGGTCGACGGTGAGCTCGGGAGTACGGCACAGCTTGAGGCCGTCGCGGGACAGGACCAGGGCGTGGCGGGCGCCGGGGGTGCGCTCCAGGAGTCCTTCCAGGAGCCAGTTGAGCTTCTCGTCGGTGGTCGCGGTCATCGGGTGTTGCCTTCTTCCGGGTGTGGGGTCTGGGGCCGGACAGCCTGTCGGAAGCTGTTGAAGCGGGCTGCCTGTTCCTTGGCGTCGGCCGGGCGGGGCCGGCTCTCGCCGGCCGGGGAGGTGGTGGAGTCGGTCTTCTCGGCCCTGCGGCGGGCTTCGGCGGCGGCGAGGGTACGGCCGCGGGGGCGGCGGGGCAGTCCGCTCTCGCCGAACAGCGGCAGGCCGGCGGTCGATTCGGACGCGGGCTGGTCGCGGGCCGGGGTGGGGTCCGGTACGGCGGGGTGCGTGGAGGGCGCGGGGTGCGCGGGTACGCCGGGGGCCGTGGTGGGCTCGGGGGCGGGGCGCGGGTCACGGGCCGGGGCCTGGGCCTGGGGGGCGGTGCCGTGCGCGGGTTCCGGTTCGGGGACCGGGGCGGCGGCGGGCCGGGCGGCGGGTGCCGGGGCCTTGGCCTGGGCCGGGATGGAGGTGCGGGCGGCCGGGACCGGGGCGGGGGCGGGTGTGGTGACGCGGGTGAGGATCTCCTGCGGGAGCATCATCAGCGCGCCGGTGCCGCCGCGGGCGGAGGGGCGGAAGGACACGGTCAGGCCGTGCTTGCGGGCCAGCCGGCCGACGACGGCGAGGCCGAGGCGGGTGCCGGACAGGCCGGTGAGGCTCTGGTCGGTGGCGGCGACGGCGCGTTCGGCGCGGCGCAGCTGGACGTCGCTCATGACCAGGCCGCTGTCCTCGACGGTGATGACGACGCCGGCCGGGACCTCTTCGACGTACACGTGGACTTCGGCCGTGGGCGGCGAGAAGTTGGCGGCGTTGTCGAGGAGTTCGGCGAGCGCGTGCATCACGCCTTCGGCGGCGTGGCCGGCGATGGCGACGTCGCTGGTGGAGTGCAGGCGGACGCGCTGGTAGCCGCTGATGCGGCCCATGGCGCCGCGCAGGATCGACTCCATCACGATCGGCTTGGCCCAGCGCCGGCCGGAGCGGGCGCCGGTCAGGACGGCGACGGAGTCGGCGAGGCGGCCGGCCTGGGCGGTGCGGTGGTCCAGGTGGAGCAGGTCGGCCAGGACGTCCTCGGCCGCGTGACGGTGTTCCATCTCGCGCAGGTCGGCGAGCATGCTGGTGGCCAGGGCCTGCATCCGGCCGGCGGCGTTGGCGCAGGCGGCGAGGGCGGCGGACCGCTCGCTCTCGCTGCGGGCCATACGGGCGGTCAGCCGGGTGATCTCGGTGTGGTGCTGGGCGGTGTCGGCGGCGGCCTGGGCGGCGAGCCGGGTGGTCTCGCTGTCGGAGGCGGCCTGGAGGCGGGCCGATTCGGCGGCGGCCGCGGCCTGGATACGGGCGGACTCGGCGGCGTGGCGGCGGTCTTCGGCGGCGGAGGCGGTCACCAGCTTGCCGATCTCCGCGGCGGAGCGCTGGGTCTCCGCGGCGAGCCGGGCGCGCAGCCGGGTCGCGGTGGCGCGGGCGTGGACGGCGGCTGCCACGGCGGCGGACAGCAGTACAGCGCCGGTGCTCGCGCCCCAGGCCAGCGGGGCCTGTACCGAGCCGGGGGCGGCCAGGACCGCCCACAGGCACAGGGAGCCGGTGACGGCCAGTGAGGTCAGCAGGGCCAGTACGGCCGGCCGGGATGAGGGGCTCAAGTGCGGTCCTTGGGGGCGGACGGGACAGGCGGAACGCCGGAACGACGGAATGACGGAACGGTGGAACGGTGGAACGGTGGAACGGTGGAACTGCGGGAGGGCGGAACGGGTACGGGGGTGGTGCGAGGGTGGTGCAGGGGGCGTTGCGGCAGGGGACGGAGCCGGCCGGACGACGCCTACCGGATGAAAACGGGCCTATCGGGACGGCTCAGGGCATCAGCGGAGAACGAAGCAAGCGGACTTGATCATTCTTGGGCAAGTCTTGGTCATCATACGAGAATTGACGTCGCCTTCGGTAAGGACCTCGTGACTCCTTTCCGGGCGCGGGCGGGGAGGCCCGGACGGCCCGGTCGCCACACGTCCGTGACCCCGTCGTCCCCGTGCCGGCCGCGCCCCGGAAGCGGGGCGGCCCGGGGCCGCGTGTACGCGGTCCCGGGCCGTCCCGGTCAGGGGGTGAGGGGTACGGGTCAGCCGCCGCAGCAGCCCTTGCCGGTGCCGGTGCCGGTGCCGGTGTCGGTGTCGTGGTGGGTCCCGGGCGGCTTGGGGTGGTGGCCGTCGTGGCCGTGGCCGCAGGGGTCGTGGGGGTCGCAGGGGTCGTGGGGCGGGCGGGGCGGCTGGGTGAGGCAGTGGCACAGGGTGCGCAGGAGGGTGGTGAGGGCGCCGCCGCAGCACGGCTCGCAGGGGGTGCCGCCCGGGGGCAGGGGGGTGCCGTTGACGAGGACGGGCGGGCGGCCGGGCTGGGAGACGATGACCGCCGGGGCGCCGGGGGTGCCCGCGGTCCAGGTGACGGGCACGGTGTAGCTGCCGTCGCCGTTGTCGGTGACCGGGCCGGTCAGGGTGGTGCCCGGGGCGGCGGTGAGGGGGAGGCCGTCGGTGCGGCCGGGGCCGAGCCGGTTGCCGTAGCGGTCGCGCGGGACCAGGGTGAGGGTGCCGCCGGTGGGGCCGCCGGTGACGGTGGTGGTGGTGTGGGCGGGGTCGACGGAGACGTCGACGTGGACGGTCCACTGGGTCTCGCGGCTGGACGCGCAGCCTTCGCCGTAGACCGCGCGGGCGTGGAAGGTGTAGTCGCCTTCGACAGTAAGCAGTTCGGGCAGCGGGTTGCCGAACAGGCCGGCCGGCTCGAAGGTGCCGTCGGTGTGGGCGGGGTCGTCGAAGAGGGGGAAGGTGTCGGTGGTGTAGGTGAACAGGGGGTGGCCCGCGGCCTTTTCCAGGGTGCGCAGGGTCGACTGGCGCGGTGGGAGGGTGTCGCCGCCGACGGTCACGGGGGCGCCGAGGCCGGCTTGGGACAGGATGTTGCCGGCGCCGGCGGCGGGCCGGGTGACGGTGAGGTCGGCGCGGGCGGCGGGCGGGCTGCCGCCCTGGCCGTAGTGGAGGAAGACCATCGGGTTGACGGTGTCGCCGGTGTAGTGGCGGCGGGGTGCGGTCACCGGGTCGAGGCGGGGTCCGCCGGAGGCGACGACCTGGACGAAGTAGCGCAGGTCTACGCCCGGCGGGGGGAACTCGCCGCCGCCGGGCCGGTAGACCTGGACGGTCCACTGGCCGTCGCGCTGCTGGGCGTAGGGCAGCGGGACGCGGACGAAGGACCAGGTCGCGCCGGAGGTGGAGGCGGTGGAGACGTAGTCGCCGGCCGGGGTGCGCAGGGCGATCAGGAGGTCGCCGTCGGGGTTGTCCCAGCCGATGATCACGGTCAGCGCCTCTTCCCCGCAGACCTGGAAGGGGATGGGGTCGCCGCGGCGGATCGCGGCGGGCATGTCGTACTCGGGGTCCATCAGCGCGCCGGCTTCGAAGATGTTGCCGAAGGCGAGGCCGAAGAACTTCTTCAGCGCCAGTCCGTTGCCGGCCCGCGTGTACAGGCCGTCGTGGTCCTGGGTGAGGCGGGTGAGCAGGGCGCCGTCGAGGCTGGTCTCGGTGCCGAAGCCGACGGCGTCGACATCGATGCCGCCGAGGGTGTTCTCGATGTCGGCGACCATGGGGGGTGTGTTCTGCAGGCCGTCGGTGAGCAGCAGGACCGAGCGCGGGTTGGTGGCGGGGGGCAGTTGGTCGCGGGCGGCCGCGAGCGCGCCGCCGATGGTGGTCGCGCCGCCGGGGTCGAGGGCGCCGATGATGCCGCCGGTGTAGGGCGGGGGGCCGGTGAGGGTGTTCTTGGTGGTGTCGGAGACCGGGGCGAGGGCGAAGTCGACGGGTGAGGTCGCGGTGGTGGAGAACGACACCAGGCCGAGGCGGTTGCCGCTGCCGGCGCGGACCAGGCGGACGAACAGGGAGGCGGCGTCGCGGGCTTCCTCGATCTTGGTGCGGTCGCGGCCGGTTCCGGCAGTGTCCTGCATGCTGCCGGAGCGGTCGAGGACGACCATCACGTCGCGGCTGGTCTGCGGTCCGGGCGGGTTGGCGAGCTGGCCGAGCATGCTCGCGGTCGGGTAGTAGTGCAGCAGGCATTTGCCGCCGTTGGACAGGATGCCGACGATCCGGCCGGCGGAGTCGAACAGTCCGGAGCCCGAGCTGCCGCCCGACACGTCGACGTTGACGTCGAGGGCGCGGGCCGAGCTCGCCAGGGTGGCGGCGAACGCGGTGTGCGGGGGCGACAGTTTCTTCACCGCCCCGTTGGGGTGGTGGATGCCGAAGACCTGCTCACCCGCGCCCGGCAGGTCGGGGCGGACGGGAACGGGGGTCAGACCGAGGCCCGCCGCCGGTACTTTCAGCTGGAGCAGGGTGTAGTCGACGCCGCTGTTCGGGTCCCACTGGTGGCCGAGGACCTTGACGACTTTGTGGAAGCGGGCCGCGTATCCGGGCGGGCGGTTACCGGCGCAGTCGGTGGCGTAGTCGAAGGTGACCGAGGCGGAGGCGGCTTCCGCGGCGACGTCTTCCAGGCAGTGGCCGGCGGTCAGGACCACGTTGGGTTCGATCAGGGTCACCGAGCAGGTCGACAGGATGCCCTGGCTGACCATGACGATCATTCCGACGCTTTTCGCCACGCGGGCGCGCACGTCCGTCGCGGGGGTGGCGCAGGCGGCGTTCTCCCAGTTCGGCGGGGTGTTGCAGAACCAGAACGGGTCGTACTTCGGTTCCGTGTAGAGCGCGTCGCCCAGGAACGGGTCGCTGTTGGAGAAGGCGGTCGGGTCCTGCTGGCCGGCGTGGCGTTCCCCGCGCGCGTAGCGGTCGAGGGTGGCGCCGCCGGTGGTCGAGCCGTTGGTGATGTAGCGGATCGGGACGCGGCCGGCCGGGAAGGCGTACACGTTGACGGGGCGGGTCCAGAAGTCGGGGCCGTCTGCGGAGGTGAACACGTCCGTGCCGTAGCCGAGGTCGACCTCGAGGCGGTTGGCGGCGGGCAGGCTGACCCCGGTGAAGTGCAGGATGACGAGTTTGGTGCCGGAGGGTGCGGGGACCCAGGGAAAGTCGTAGGACCACGTGCCCGGTGAGGTCGGTGGGGCTCCTGACGCGGGGCCGACGGTGACCGGGGGCGACAGCGTCTGCACCGTTCCGGTGATGTGGGACATGGCGTCTCCTGTGGTGGTGGCCGCCCGCTGTGGCCTGGAGCGGGTAAGCCGACACCTACCCCCGCAACTACTCTGTGTAATCGTTGCTGGTGGGGGTGTGAAGAGGCAGGGGAAGCGCCCGAGGAGCGCGCCGTGTCGTGTTGCCGGGTGGTGAGGGGATGCGCCCCTTCCCCGCTCCTTGCCCGCCGGTTCGGCGCCGGTGGGGCGGCGGGTGTGGGGCACTGGTGGCGCCGGCAAAGCGCCGGTACGCCGGCGGTGGCGCGGGCGAAAGGGGCCTGGGGGGGTGCGCCGGTGGTACGCGCCGGTGGTACGCGCCCGGGGAGGGCGGTGCGGCGGGAGGGCCTGCTGCGGCCGGCGTCGTCGACGGTTGTTCCCCCCGCGCGCGACTGCGGCGAGCGCGGCCCCGTACCCCTGCGGGCGTGGCGAGAAGGCCAAGGGAGGGGTGGCGGGGTGGTGGTGACGCCGTGGGGTGTCCGTTCGGGCGGGCTGTTCGCGTGCCGGGGGTTGCTCAGCGCGCCCGTCCGCTGGGTGCTTCGGGCGGACGGGCGCGGTGGCAGGACGGGCGCGGTGGGCCGGAGGCCGGGCGCGGTGGGCCGGAGGCCGGGCGGTCAGGAGACGCGCTTGAGGGTCCAGGCGTTGTTGTTGAAGCCGCCGTTGGGGAAGGCGACGCAGCCGCTGCTGTAGTACGAGGCGGTCGCCACCCAGCCGGCCGGGTAGTAGGTGGAGCCGCACGCCTCGACGACGGTGCCCACGGGCAGGCCGGTCAGCTGCTTGATCTGCTTGATGTTCGGGGCGAAGTTCTGGGTGCCGCAGCTCGGGCTGTAACCCCAGTTGACGTCGACGTAGCCGGCGGGGGTGGCGCTGCTCGCGCAGGTCGTGGTCACGTCTCCGGGCGCGGCCTGGGCGGGAGCGGCACTGAGCGCGAACATCGCCGCGGTACCGGCGAGGGCCATGGCGGTGGTGCGCAGACGGGTCACAGCGGTCTCCTTGGATACGAAAAGGGTGCCGGTCGGACATGGCAGGCCATTCCTACGGCACGCTTCCGGACGCGTGACAGCTGGTTTTCGGCCGGGACGATCACGCCACGCGGTCGGCTGGGGCCGGGTCCGGGGCCGGTAGGGGGTGGGGGCGGTCCGGCAGGGGTCCGGGCCGGTGGCGGCAGGGGCCGCAAGGGGCGGGGCGGGGCGGGAAAGGCGGGTCGGGGAAGCGGGCCGGGGAAGCGGGCCGGGCCGGCTCCGGGGGCGGGGGTCGCCCCGGCCGGAAGCGGGGAGTGGCGGGCCCGCGGCCTGGGTGGCCGCGCGCCCGCTCCCCTGTCAGACGACCGCGCCTGTCGGGTCGGTGGTCTTCTCGCGGACCGCGCGGACGGGCGCGGGGCTGCGGCTTTCCAGGGTGACCGCGAGGGGCAGGGCGGTGAAGACGGTCGAGGCCATGCCGAGGACGACACCGGCCAGCAGGGCCACGGAGAAGTCCGCGAGGGTGTCGCCGCCGAGGACCGCGAGGGCCATGAGGACGAACAGCGCGCCCATGCCGGTGTTGACCGTGCGGGGCAGGGTCTGGGCGACGGCCCGGTCGGCGAGGTCCGCGAGCGGGATCCGGCCGCCCTTGCGGCGCAGTTCGCGCAGCCGGTCCAGGACCACGACGGAGTCGTTGACCGAGTAGCCGACGACGGTCAGCAGCGCGGCCAGGAAGACGCTGTCCACCGGTTTGCCGAGCCAGGCGAACAGTCCGATGACCAGCAGGACGTCCTGGGCCATGGCGGCGACCGCGGCCGCGGCGTAGGTCCAGCGGAAGCGGATGGACAGGTAGAGGAGCTGGGCGGCGACGGCGAGCCCGAGGGCGAGGAGGGCGTGGGTGCGCAGTTCGCCGCCGAGGCTGGGGCCGATCAGGTCGTCGCGTTCGACGGTCAAGGGGCCGGCGGCCTTGGTGAGGGCCTCGGTGATGCGGGTCTGGGCCGTGTCGGCGGTGTCCCCCACCCGTACGGTGATGTCCCGGCCGCCGTCGCCGGTGGTCTGGACGACGGCGTCCGCGAAGCCCGCGGCGGTGACGGCCGCGCGGGCCGTGTCGGCGTCGACCGGGCGGGTGGCGGTGTAGCGGACGTCGCGGCCGCCGGTGAACTCCACGCCGAACTCCACGCCCCGTACGCCGATTCCGGCGAGGGCGAGCAGCAGCAGGGCGGTGCCGGCGGTGTACCAGGTGCGCCGGCGGCGCATCAGGCGCGGGGGGCGGCGGTTCAGCCGGGTGCGCAGCCGGCCGAGGCCGGCCATGCCGGTGAGGGCGGGCCTGCGCCGGACGGCGCCGATACGCAGGGCCGCGTCGGCGAGGAGCCGGGTGATGATCATGGCGGTGATCATCGAGGCGAGGACGCCGATGGCCAGGGTCACACCGAAGCCCTTGACGGGGCCGGTGGCGAAGGCGAAGAGCAGGCCGGCGGCGAGGAGGGTGGTGATGTTGGAGTCGGCCACCGCGCTCCACGCCTTGCCGAACGCGGTGTGCAGGGGGCGGCGCGGGTCACGGGCCAGTGCGTCGGGGCCGAGCGTCGCGCGGGTGAGCGGGGTGGTGGCGCCCTTGCGGCGGGTACCGCCGGTGCCGGTACGGCCCGTGGTGCCGGTACGGCGGGTGGTGCGGGTGGGGTCGCCGAGGGCCGCGTATTCCTCTCTGGCCCGTTCGAAGACGAGGACGTTGGCGTCGACGGCGATGCCGACGGCGAGGACGAAGCCGGCGAGCCCCGGCAGGGTGAGGGTGGCGCCGAGCGCGACGACCGCCGCGTAGGAGATCAGTCCGTACAGGGCGAGGGCGATCGTGGCGAGGAAGCCGAGGAGCCGGTAGACGGCGATGACGAAGACGCCGGTGCAGGCGAGGCCGATGACGGCGGCCAGGGCGCTGGCGCGGATGGCGTCGGCGCCGAGGGTCGGGCCGACGGTGCTCTGTTCGACGGTGGTGACGGGCAGGGGCAGCGCGCCGCCCTCGACGAGCGCGGCCAGGTCGCGGGCCTCGGCGGCGGAGAAGCCGCCGGTGATCTGGGTGGAGCCGCCGGTGATGCCGCTGCCGCAGGGCACGCCGGTCTGCATCGCGGGGGCGGAGACGATCCGGTCGTCGAGCACGATCGCGACCCGGCGGGCGGGGTCGGTGCCCGGGGCGCAGGCGGCCTGACCGGTGAGGCGGGCCCAGGCGTCGGCGGCGTCGCCGCGGAAGGTGAGGTCGACCGTCCAGCCGCGGGCGCCGGTGGTGTCGAAGGCCGCCTCGGCGCTCTTGACGCCGTCGCCGGTCAGGGCGGGGGCGGCGAGTGCGAGGAACCCGCCCGAACCCGCGGCGGGGGCCTTGTCGGGACTGGGACTGGGGTTGGGGTTGGGGTTGGGGGCGGCGTCGGGGTCGGCCAGGACCCGGCTGCCGTCGGCGGCGGGCGGGCCGGCCGGACCGTCGGCGGCGGAGACGACGGGGTGGAAGGTCAGCTGGGCGGTGCGGCCGATGACTTCGGCGGCCTCGCGCGGGTCGCGCAGGCCGGGGAGTTCGACGACGATCCGCTTCTCTCCGGAGCGGGCGAGCGAGGGTTCGGCGACGCCGAGGCCGTCGACCCGTTTGCGCAGCACTTCCAGGGCGCGGTCGGTGGCCGCGGCGTCGGCGCGGAGCTGGGGGGTGTCCTGGGTCTCCAGGACGATACGGGTGCCGCCGCGCAGATCGAGTCCGAGGCGGGGCGGGGTGGTCAGGGCGGTCCACAGGGCGAGCGCGACGACGGCGAGCGCGAGCAGCGCACGCCGGAGCGCGGCGGACGAAGACATGGGTCCTCCACGGGCGGGGCACGGAACGCGCGCGGGGCGGGTGCCGTGCCGGGCGAGCTGGGGTTACGCGCGCGGCCGGACGGGAGGGCATGGCATGGGCAAGCCCGCGTACGAGCAAGCCCGCGTACGGACATGCCCGTCTGCGGGCATTCCTGCCTGCGGGCATTCCTGCCTGCGGGCTCGCCGGCTTGGGCTTGCGGTACGGGCTTCGGCTTGCGGGCATGCCTCGGGACCGGACGGCGGCGCGGTGAAAAGGCGTCAGCTGTGCCGGGTGGAGGGAGGACCCCGGGGGGCCTGGGGGTCGTACGGGAGGCCGGGCGGGGCGCGCTCGCGGCGCGGGTCCGCTTCGACGCGCCCGCGTACGGGTTCGCCGCCGGCCGTCCGCAGGAGCGGGGGCGCGGCGGGCGGTGCCGGGAACCGTACGGTGTGCTCGACGGCGGCCGGGAGTTCGGCGGCCTCGGCGGCCGAAGCCGCCGAGGTGGGGCCGGTGGTGTGGGGGTGGGGGTCGTCGGCGGGCGCCGCCGAAACACCGTCCGCGACCGCGGCCGCGGCTGCCGAAGCCGGCAGGGGCGCGGGCAGGGATGCGGCCGCGTGGGCCGATGCCGATGCCGGTGCCGGTGCCGGTGCCGCGAGGAAGACGCACAGCGCGTACAGCAGCGCCGGGAGGAACCGGGCCAGGGCCCTGCCGCCGTACGGGCGCGGGGTGTGGTGGGTCCGGGCGCGGGCGGGCAGGCGTGTCGTGTGCACCGCCCACCCCCGTCGTCCGGCCGTGTCCTTCGTCGTGACACCGTGTCGGCCCAGCGTAGACGGGTGGCGGCGGGCGCGGGACACCACCAGGGGGTCCGGGCCCGGGCCTGGGGGCTGCCTGGGGCTGCCTGGGTGCTTCGTGCCGCTCCCCCGGTCCGGGCGCGGGGCGGGGTTATCGCGGTGCCGGTGTGGTGCGCCGGTCGTGGCGGGCGCGGGCGAGGCGGTGGGCCGTGCGCAGCAGGTCGCGGGTGGCGGCTTCGGTGCGCTCGCCCGGGTTCACCACGGCCAGCCAGGCGGCCGCGGCGTAGACGGGGTGGGCCGTCACGGTGTCGGTGGCGCCGGGGTCGGACGTGGCGGGGGCGGGTTCGTGGGGTGTGTGGCCGGTGTGCCGGCGGAACGCTTCCTTTCCGGCGGCGATGTTCACGCGGAAGGTGCCGGGGCGGTCCAGGCGCGAGGTCTCGTCGCCGGGGTGGTTCTTGGTCACGATCGTCGCGAACGGCTGCCCGGCCGGCGGGGCGGTGCCGTCGGGCGCGTAGGAGAAGAAGGTGTCGCCCCAGCTGATCTCCGGTGTGCCGTCGCCGGGTGCGGGGGTGAGGGTCAGGACGCCGTCGAGGCCGCTGACGAAGCTGATGATCTCGTCCTTGGTCATGTGCTCTAGCGTGGCATTGAGGTGCTGGTGGAGACTTCGAGACCAAGGGGCGGGGGTGTGGGGGTGCCTAGTCTCAAATCGGGTGGTTTGCGTCCTGCTGATGTCGCGCGGCAGGCCGGGTACAGCGTGCAGCAGGTACGCAATCTCGAGCGTGACGGTGTGCTTCCGCCCGCGGCGCGTACGGCCGCGGGCTACCGGGTCTACGGGGAGATCCATCTGCGGTCCGCGCTGGCCTACCGGGCGCTGGCCGCGGGGACGGGGCCCGTCGAGGCCAAAAGAATCGTGCGGGCCTTCCACCGGCCGTCCGCCGCGCACGCGCTCGCGCTCCTCGACAGCGCGCACGCCCGGCTCGCCGCCGAACGCGCCGCACTGCACGAGGCCGAACAGGCCGCCCGGACCATCGCCGTCGAGCCGGTCGGCCAGGTCCGCGCGTCGGACTCGATGGGCGTGAGCGAACTCGCCGACGCCCTCGGGGTGCGGCCGTCGACGCTGCGGCACTGGCACGCGGAGGGTCTTGTCGTCCCGGACCGCGACCCGGTGCGCGCCGCCCGCCGCTACACGCCGTCCCAGGTGCGCGACGCGCGGATCGTGCACCAGCTGCGCCTGGCCGGATACCGCATCACTCCCCTGCGCGCGCTGATGCCGCGGCTGCGCGGCCACCGCCGTATGGAGGAGGTCGCCGCGGCGCTGGCCGGCAGGGACACCGCCCTGACCGCCCGCTCGCTCGCGCTCCTCGAGGGCGCCGCCGCGCTCAATGCCGTACTCCGCCTTCACGGGCAGGCCGGCTGATCACCGGGACGGGCCCTCACGGAGGGGGCCGGCGGGCCGGGGCGATTGCCGGCTCGCACGGGGGTGGTGGCAGCAGGCCGCGCTAGGGTCGGTCCGCATGATCGTATGGCTCAACGGCACCCACGGTGTGGGCAAGACGACGACGAGTGCGCTCGTGCAGCAGCTGATCTTGGATGCGCGGGTGCTGGACGCCGAGAAAGTCGGCGAGACGCTCATGGACATCACGCCGGGACTGCCCGGGACGGACAACTTCCAGCACTGGCCGCCATGGCGGCCGCTGGTCGTGGAGACCGCCCGGCGCGTACTCGACTACACCGGCGGCACGCTGGTGATGCCCATGACCGTCCTGTTCGAGCCGTACTGGCGCGAGATCAGCGCGGGGCTCGCCCGACACGCCATCGAGGTACGGCACTTCGTCCTGCACGCCGACCCGGACACGCTGCGCCGGCGGATCGCGGGCGACACGGTCACCGGCCCCGACTCGCCGTTCCGGCTGCGGCACCTGGAGCCGTACGCCCAGGCGGCCCGTACGTGGCTGCACGCCGAGGCCGAGGTCGTCGACACCACGCACCTGACGCCCGGCCAGGCCGCCCGGCACATCGCCGAGGCCGTCGGCGTCCGGGCCGGGGAACCGCTGCTCTGAAGCGTGCGGGAGCACCGGCCGGCGAAGGAGAAGGCCGCGGCGGCAAGGGGGCGGGGCGGGGTTTCTCCGCCGGCCGCGGCCGGGGTACTGAGGAGGCCGGCCGACCTGCGGCTTGCGGCTTGCGGCTTGCGGCTTGCGGCTTGCGGCTTGCGGCTTGCGGCTTGCGGCTTGCGGGAGGATCTTTCCCTGCGGTGCCGTCGCGCAGCGTGTGTGGGGCGTCGACGAGGTCTTCCGGCGGCAGTCGCGGCCCGGCACGAAGCGCTCGCGCGCGGCCTCGGCTACGGCCTCGCGCACGGCCACCGGCCGGTTGCGGTACATCGCGGCCGCCCTCCCGCAGTGCCTCGCCCGCCCGGCCCCGGGAACAGGAGCGGGAGCGGGGTGCAGGAGCGGGAGCGGGAGCGGGCTGATGCGGTGGTGCCCCCGGTTGGTCGCGGTTGCGGTGCCGCTCTTGTGCGACGGGGTCAGGCCGGGGTGAGGGTGGTGCGGCTGATGTCGTCGGCGAGCTGGGCCTGGTAGGCGGTGATGCGGGCGGCGCGGTTGGCGGTGAGGGCGCCGATGAGGCGGTCGTCGCGGTAGTAGGCGATGTCGAGGCGGCGGCGTTCGGGGTCGAGTTCGCGTACCTCGGTGCGGTCGGCGTACCGGGGCAGGCCGACGGCGCGCAGGCGGACGCCGTACTGGGTGGACCAGAAGGAGGCGACCGGGTGGTAGGGGACGGGGGTGTGGGGGTGGAGCAGGTTGTGGGCGGCGGCGCGGGCCTGTTCGGCGGCGTTGCTCCAGTGGCCGAGGTTGATGAGGTCGGGGGTGTGGGGGTGGGGGAAGCGGGTGATGTCGCCGGCGGCGGTGATGCGGGGCTGGGGGCGTCCGTGGACGTCCAGGACGCGGGTGTAGGCGTCGGTGACCAGACCGCCGTCGAGGCGCAGGCCGGAGGTGGCCAGCCAGTCGGTGTGCGGGAGTGCGCCGAGGGCGAGCAGGACGGTGTCGGCGCTCAGGGTGCGGGTGCCGTCGGGGCCGGTGAGGGTGGCGTGGGTGGGGCGGCCGGTGCCGGTGAGGGCGGTGACGGTGTGGCCGGTGAGGATCTCGACGCCGGCGTCCTGGTGCAGGCGGGTGAGGAAGGCGGCGGCTTCGGGGCCGACCGCGCTGTGCAGCACGAGGGGTTCGGGGGTGACGAGGGTGACGGTGTGGCCGAGTTCGCGGGCGACGGAGGCGATTTCGCAGCCGATGAATCCGCCGCCGGCGATCAGCAGGTGCCGGGGGGTGGCGGGGTCGAGGTCGGTCTTGAGGGCGCGGGCGTCGTCGAGGGTGCGCAGGGTGTGGACGCCGCGGGCCGGCAGCGGGCCGGGCCAGCTGCGGGCGGTGGCTCCGGTGGCGATGACCAGGGCGTCGTAGGGGTGGGTGGTGTCGTCGTCGAGGTGGACGAGGCGGGCGGCGGTGTCGAGGTGGACGGCGCGGCGCCCGTAGTACTCGTTCAGGGCGAGGGGGGCGGTGTCCTCCAGCGCGAGACCGGCGGGGGTGGTGCGGCCCTGCAGGAGTTCCTTGGACAGCGGCGGCCGGTCGTAGGGCGTGTGGGGTTCGGCGCCGATGAGGGTGAGCGGGCCGTGGTGGCCGGCCTCGCGCAGGGCCTGGGCGGCGCGCAGGCCGGCCAGGGACGCGCCGACGACGACGATCCTCTCCGGCACCCCCGACACCTCCCGTGCGTCGGACGCCTCGGGTACCTCGCTCGGGCCGGGGGTCCCCTGTGCCTGGGGGGTGTGGGGGGTCACGGGGTTCCTTCGACGAGGATGGCGCGGACGGGGCAGACGGCGGCGGCCTTGACGACCTTGTCGTACAGGGCGGGGTCGGGGGTGGCGTCGTAGACGAGGTAGTCGTCGTCGTCGAAGGAGAAGACCTCGGGGGCGGCGAAGACGCACTGGCCGTGGCTCTCGCACAGGTTCATGTCGACAGTGATCTTCACGCTCATGCTGGTGCTCCTTGGACAAGCTGGGGTGCGGGCGGGTTGAAGCGGGAGTACTGCGGGGCACTCCAGCGCAGCGGGGAGGCGTGCTCGGTCTGCACGACGCGGTCGATGGTGAACTCGACGACGCGCTGGGCTCCGGGCAGTCCGTCGGTGTGGTCGGGGTTCCAGTCGACGGTGGCGGTGCCGGTGAGCTGGAGCAGGGTGCCGGTGCTCCAGTCGGGCAGCAGCAGGCCGGCGCGGGGGTTGAGTTCGATGTTGCCGAGCGTGCCGAACATGGCGTTGCCGACGTAGTCGGGCCAGCGCAGCCGGGTGGGGCCGAGGGCCTGGAGGAAGCCGGGGTTGCCGCCGCGGTGGGAGGCGTCGGCGTTGCCGCCGGCGTCGGCGGTGGCAATGAAGAAGGTGTCCGTCGCGGCGATGAACTCGAGCTGTTCGGCGCCGAGTTCGTGACTGTGCCGGGGGGTGGCGGGCTGGTCGGCCACGTGGGACGGCTGGCGTTTTTGAATGTACTTGGGGCAGTTGGCGTAGATCTGGTCGAGTGCGATGTCCAGGCCGCCGTCGGGGGTGGGGTGGGAGCGGCCGTTCATACGCATCCGGCGCCGGGTGGCGGGCTCGATGGCGATCATGCCGAGGTG
Source organism: Streptomyces laurentii (assembly GCF_040635425.1). Lineage (NCBI taxonomy): Bacteria > Bacillati > Actinomycetota > Actinomycetes > Kitasatosporales > Streptomycetaceae > Streptomyces > Streptomyces laurentii. The sequence goes on from NZ_JBEYHT010000067.1 coordinate 39,315, forward strand.
GGCGGGGGCGGCGAGGGTGTCGTGGAGGGGGTCGCCGGCCGCGGGGGTGGTGGTGACGGCCAGGCCGGCGGGGCCGGTGGCGGTGACGAAGCCGGGCTCGCCGGTGAGCAGGGAGGCCCAGACGTCGCCGTGGGCGTCGGTGGCGCCGATGACGAGCATGGGCTGTTCGGCGAGGAATCCCCGGGCGATGTCGGGGATCTCGCTCTTGATGGCGGCGGAGGAGAAGTCGGCGTGGTCGAGCAGGCCGGCGCGCTCCTGCACGGTGCGTTCGCCCGAGTGGTAGACGCCCATGTCCGGCTCCTTCCGGTTGGTACGCGTGCGGTGCGAGTGCCGAGCGTGGTGCTGGTGCGGGGTGTGTGGCGCGGGGTGTGTGGCGCGGGGTGTGGCGTGTGGTGCTGGTGCGGGGTGGGGCGTGTGGTGCGGGGTGACGCCGAGGGGGTGCGGGGGCCGCGGGTGCGGGCTTTCGGGGCGGGGTGGGGTGCGGGTCGGGGGCGGGCTGCCCGGGGGTGGCAGCCCACCGCCTGCCCGGTTTAGAAGAAGCCGCAGGTGGGCGCGGCGCCGGTCGGGGCCGGGGCGTTCTCGGCGCCCGACGGGGCGTAGATCTCCAGGCGGATGCCGTCGGGGTCGGTGAAGAAGATGCCGCCGGAGCCGGCGCCCTCACCGTGGGAGACGACGCCCTCGTGGGCGAAGTCCGCGCCGAGCTCGCGCAGGACACCCTCGGCGATCTTGACGTCCTCGATGGTGTCGACCTGGAAGGACAGGTGGTGCAGGCCGGCCGCGCCGGCGGAGAAGGCGGCGTCGCTCTGCTGCCACAGGGTGAGCACCAGGCGGCCGTCACGGGCGAGGAACGCCCAGCGCTGGGTGTCGTCCTTGCCCTCGGCCAGGATCTCGAAGCCGAAGACCCGGATGTAGAAGGGCAGCGACTTCTCGATGTTGGTCACGTTCAGGCCGATGTGGCCGGTCTGCAGGGACTTGTCGGCGAGGGACTGCGACATGGAAGTGCCTTCCTTAAAGGGGTGGGGGGCCGGGCTTTTCCGTCCGACCCAACCGGTGAAAAGAACGTTAGTGGTTGACTCACGGATGGTCAACCGGTGAAATTGGCTTTGCTGGTTGAATCTGGCCATGTGGTCGCATGGACCACGACACGAAAGGGGCTCCCCGATGAGCACAGACCCGCAGCCGACCCCCGGCGCCGACCCCCGGCCCCTGACCACCGAGCCACTGCCGCTGGACCTGGTCAACACCGTCTGGATCGACGAGGGGGTACGCCATGACCTGCTGCAATACCCTGGAGGGGTATCCATCTGGCTGGCTGCCGCCGGGTTCGCCGGCACGGTTCCCGACACCCCGGAGACCCGCGACGCGCTCCTCGTCACCCGCGCCGCGATCGGCCGGCTCCTCGACGAGCACGGCGAGCACGACGATCACGAGCAGGCGGCCAACGGCCTGAATGAGACCCTCCGGCACGGTCGGATCCAGCGCCTGCTGGGCCCCGAAGGCCCCGAGAGCGTCATCGACACCGACTCCCCCGCCTGGCTCGCGGCCTGGAGCGCCGCCGAGGCCTACCTGCGGCTGCTGGAAGAACACCCCGACCGCATCCGCAAATGCGCCAACCCCGAGTGCGTCCTGCACTTCTACGACGTCTCCAAGAACGGCGGCCGGCGCTGGTGCTCCATGGCCGGCTGCGGCAACCGCGCCAAGACCCAGCGCCACTACACCCGCCACCGCAAGAACACCGCCCCGGCCAACCCGTAGAAACACCACACCCGCCCCGTAGACCCGCGGAAGACCCGCCAAGCCCCGCCGGACCCACGGAGATACGCGGGGACACGCGGGGACACGCGGCGGCCAGCGGAGGTACGTGGGGTACGTGGCGGCCTGCGGGATCGATACGCGGGAACGGCGCGCCGCGCGGCCGCGCGGACACACAGCGGCGGTGGCCGCAACGGAAGAGAGAGGAGTAGGGAAAATGAGTAAATGAGGGAGTGTAGAACACGGTGGAGCGCGGATCAATAAAA